>JBCDHA010000040.1:0-13207 GCA_038750705.1 Bacteroidota bacterium | reverse complement strand
GATAAGTTCTTCCAAAATCTCTTTTGGCGGTTTGTCGAACTTCTTATTTATCTTCTTTTTGTCGATTTCAGCAATACTTCTCAGGCCGGCTACTCTTACTCTAAAAAACTCGTCAAGGTTGGACGAGTAAATAGCCAAAAATTTTACCCTTTCGTATAGTGGTACATTAGAGTTGGCAGCTTCCATAAGTACCCTTTTGTTAAATGAAAGCCAGGAGATATCGCGATCAAAAAAATTCATGTTTACAAAATTTAAGAGCAAAAAAAAGAGGCCAATGGCCTCTTTTTTTTCAAAATATTTATTGACTTAAAATGCTGCCTCAAAAACTTTAATTGTTCCATCATCTTCAGAAGAAACAACTAATACGGGCGACCCTGAAGGGCTATCTTCCGCACTAATGAATACAATGCCTTCTGGAGCATCACCTGTTTCTAACATAGTGATAAAGACTGGTGCCTGGGGGACTGTAACATCATAAACTGCAACGGCATCAACTCTTTCCAGACCAATAAACGCATAAGTCATACCATCTATAACACCAAGAGCCACGCCTTCCGGCTCAACTCCTTTATCATCACTTCTGGTGTCATCATACAAGCCTTGGGCTTCTGCCTGTACTTCAAGTTCATTTCCACTATCCCAAACTAATTCACCCGTCTCTCCATTCCATATTGAGAATGATCGAGCTCCATATGACCAAATTTGATCGTAATCATCATCTCCATCTAAATCACCATTAGTTACTGTCAGTTTTAATCTACCTAAGTTGCTATCACTTTGAAGTGAAGTAGCATTAGAGAAGGCTAAGTCATCTAAATCCACTCCACCAACTCTATCTTCTCCTATAAAGCCCGGAGTACCTTCATACTCACGAGCATCGCCCTCATTAGCAGAGATAATATAGTTAGTACCACCTACATTATAACTTGCCAAAGCATCTGGCTGATACATACCGAAGGCATCCACAGAACGGAATTCTACTTTGTTGTCCTCATCGCTTGGGTCAATTTCATTTCCAGACAAACTATAATCCTTCAAACCTAATGGAATAATAGCGCTCACCGTAGCCGATGCTATATCGATAATGGCGACGCCATTGTTTTCCTGTAGCGATACGTAAGCTGTTGTATTATCTTCTGACACGGCTATGTATTCAGGCTCTACATCTTGTTCCAGTGATGCGCCAGGACCAAATACTCTGAATGCGCCCATAGCCAAGTCATCTACCATTGCATTAAACCCACTAAAACCGGCCGTTGCAACACCAAATCCACTTGTGTTTATTATAGATACACTACCAACGGGATCAACGGTATAATCATCGTTAGGCTCACCTTCATTAGCACACAAAATAAAGTTTCCGTTACCAGTAAACGTTACCATATCCGGTAAGGCTCCAACAGTAACTTCGGCCAACGGAGTTGTTAAGTCTTCTAAATCCCAAACCACTACTAGTCCAACGTCCGTCACATCATCAGCTTCAATTGCAGCTGCCAGCTGACCATTACCCACAGCCACACTATTCACGCCTCCCCCAAAAGAACTTACCATTATGCTATCCATAACATAAATGGAATCAGGTTGAGAAAAGTTAATAATATTGATACGGGAGTCCCCGTCATTATTAACAACAAACAACCGCTCATTGGACGCGTCAAATGCCGAAATTTCAGCTGCACCTGCTCCTCCAATCGAAAGGCTCGCGATTTCACCAACTGATGGTGGAGTAACAGAAACAGTACCAACCATTTGAGCTTCATTCAGGTCACCTTCATTGACTACCAACGTAACAGTGTAGTCGCCAAAAGCATCATAAACGTGGGTAGGATTAGCTACAAAAGACGAATCACCATCTCCAAAAGACCATATGTAATCTAAGATATCACTGGATCCCGTGGATGTAAATGAAACTTCAAGATAATCCTGATCATATCTAAACGAGACAAATGCATTGTTCAACGCTTCGTCATCATCATCATCGCAGCTTACAAAAGCTGCTGCCATTAATGATGTAGCAAATAATATTTTAAATAAATTTTTCATTTTCTAATATCCTTGAATTAGTTACCGAATATGTATCTCACACCCACCTGCATCTGCCATCTTGAACTCAATACGCCAGAATCATCGAGATCTCCGAAGTAAGGTTCATCTTCATCAAATGGATCAAATGAAAAAGTAGGAGTATCTGACCCTTCCAGGAACCCTTCAAACTCAAGAAGTTCATAACCAGAAAACTGACGGTTGTATCTTTTACCCCAATTCTTATTCAAGAAGTTACCAAAGTTGAAGATATCAAGAGAAAGCTGTAGCGTATTTTTCTTGCCATTGGCCATCTCAATGTAGAAATCCTGAAGAATTCTTAAGTCAACAATGCTCTCAAATGGAGTACGGGACTGATTCCTTTCGGCATACTGTCCTCTTCTGTCTTTCAAGTAATCATCACTTTCAATAAAAGAGTTTAGCGCTTCCCACTGCTCAGCAGCCGTAGATTCATCAGCAAATATAATTTCACTTGCATTTCTTGGCACATATACCAATTCGCGGTTCCGTGAATCTTCACCAGTGATATCATCACCATCGCCATAAACATAGCTATATGGGTTACCAGACTGACCCTCATATACAAGAGATACTTGTGTAGATGCAAAACCTGCATAGGCTTTTCTGTACGTTAGGTTAGCAAGTATTCTACTTCCTTGAGCGAAGTCGGAACGCTGAACCTCATCCCAGTTATTTCTACCATTGACGGCATGCAGACCTCTCCATTGCGATGAGTTTTGAGATGAGGTACCGTCATAGATAGTCCAGGCGTCACCATAGGAGTACGAAAGCTGACCTTTCAATCCGAAGCCGAAGTCCTTGGTTAGTGAGGCGCTTAAGTTATAAGCGTACCCTTTATCTGTATTGCTACCCAAAAGGATTCGGCCATACGTACCATCGATACGATCTTCATAACCAATTAGTCGGTTATCAGGCGTTCCCGTTGCACGTGTCGTTGGTCGACTTACATTTATATTTTCGTAATATACGTTGTTCAAAAATTTGGTGTAAATACCTTCCACCGTTAAGACCATATCTCCTGGCAATGCCTTATCTCCGGCTACATTAAATTTAAGTACCTGCGGAACTTTAAAGTCTTCCACGAATAGATCTACATTACCTGAAGGAATTTGCTCACCTACACCTATGTCTCTAAACTGAGCATTGACATCAGGCTCAAAATCAGGAATAGGGCCTAAGAATCCTAAATCAACACGTCTGAAAGTATTGCCTGTGTTAAGACCTGTATTGTTGTAAGCAGCTCCTGGCCATACCAAAGGTATTCTACTGGTAAATAAACCTACTCCTCCTCGAAGTTGGAATGTTCTGTCTCCATTGACATCATAATTAAATCCAACTCTTGGCGACCAGGACACCTGAGGATCGATAAATTGACCTGGACTTGCCCCTCTTAAGTTATAAGGAAACTGGTCTTTTGTGGCATCATTAAAGAAAGGGTTTCCAGGAGTGTCTTCGAAAAAGTTAATATCAGCTCGTAAACCTACAGTTAATTTTAGCTTATCATTAGCTTGGATCTCATCTTGCACGTATAGTCCAAATTGTGAACTGTTAAATTCGGCAGCAGCACCAGTTGTTTCATCTCCGTTGGTCGAACTATTTAGGCCATAGCTAAAAGAATATTGAGTGGCTGGAAGACCCGTTAAGAAGTCATCCAGAAAACTTGTGCCTACAAAATCGAAGCTTCCCTGTCTTCTGTAATTGTAATTACCGAAGTTATCCGGGATGAATAAGTTTTTCGTTTGATAAAATTCTGCATTAGCTCCTATAAGAATCGTGTGCTTACCTTTATAAATTTCAAGATTATTGTTAATTGTAATTATATCCTGATCCAAAAGGTTAGCGGTTGAGAAGGTTTCAGAACCAAATGTGATTCCTCCGTCACCGTCATCAATGAAAACGGCAGGGAATGGATCTCCCGAGGGATCCCTGTCGTCTCTTACCGTAGTGACTCCAACAGTAAGGTGATTAGACATGCTATTTCCGATTACAGACTTCAACTCCATGGCAAAGGAATTGGTTTCAGAAACAAAAAACTCCGACCCGTTGATAAAGCGGATGCCTGACGAAGTTGATTGTCTGGCCTCCAAATTCTCCGCTTTTGTATAGGAGTGTCTAAGGGTAAGCTTATGATTTTGATTTAGGTTAAAGTCAAGCTTTGCAATCACTTTGTCACTATCCAGGAAAGCGGTATTATCCAAGTAGGAACCCGGATTGTAACCATATTGTGTATCAAGGAAATTAACCAGTTGGTCAATATCTGTGGTTGTAAGATCTCCGTTGTAGTTGTTGAAATCAAAAGGCTGAGGAGTCTCATCGCGCTGCAATTCAGCATTCACAAAAAAGAATACTTTGTCCTTGACAATTGGACCACCCAATCTGAACCCGTAGGTCTCGGCGGTAAAGTCTGCTAATCTCTGACGATCAGTGATATCTTCATTTTCTTCTTCAAATGGAGTCTTTCCGGCAAGGTCCTGGTTTCTTAAAAAGTAATAAGCAGAACCTTCAAATTCATTTGTGCCACTTCTTGTAACCGCATTAATGCTACCACCGGCAAAACCAGACTGTCTAACATCAAAAGGAGCCACAGAAACAGTGAATTGTTCAATAGCATCCAGTGAAATAGGGGAAACACCTGTCTGACCACCATTCGTTCCACTAGCTGCTAATCCAAATACATCATTATTAACTGCTCCGTCTATGTAAATGGCATTTAATCTATTGTTCATACCTCCGATAGAGATCTCCAAGCCATCATTACCTTCATTAATAATAGTTTGCGGATTAAATCTTGCAAAATCTCCAAGTGACCTCCCTACGGTTGGCGCTGCATTAATATCATCAGTAGATAAAGCTGTACCCGCTCCTGTCCTGTTTCCATCAAAAATGTCATCGATAGCAGCTGTTACAACAACCTCTGCCAACTCAGTAGCGCCTTCACTAAGTTTAGCATCAAGGTAATATTTCTGACCAAGTGCCAGGAACAACTCGCTCTTCTCAAAAGGTTGATATCCTACAAAAGTAACTGTTACCTTGTAAGGTCCCCCAACTCTCATGTTAGGTATTCTAAAATACCCTTCAAGATCTGTTACATTGCCATACTGAGTTCCTGACGGTGTATGCACCGCAATTACTGTGGCGCCAGGAAGCGCTTCACCGTTACTGTCGGTGACTTTGCCATTCATCGAAGAGGTAGTTACCCCTTGACCAAAGGCGACAATTGCAGCAAATGAAACTGCAATTGTGAAAACAATCTTTCGTAAAAGTTGATTCATAATTGTTATTGTTTGATAAATAGATAATTCTCACAAAATGAGACGTGCAAAACAAGCTAATTATTGATATGGCGAACTCATCTTAATGTTAAGTTTCGGTTAATAAACCGTTTATAAAAACTACTGTTTAAACATTGATAAAAGCAATGTATTTTAGGAGTTAATTCAAATTCAGAACATTCAATATGAAACGCGTATCAATATCTATCTTTTATTTGATTATTACAACCGTTTTATCGTATGGTCAAAATAGTGTTGGTCTGTCATATATCATTCCGGGCAGTATTAACTACAACCAAGCTATTCCTACACCTAAATCAGTTACAGGTCATGAAGTGGGTGAATGGCACATCAGTCATGACAGGCTTGTGAATTACATGTACGCTGTAGCGGAAGCCTCCGAAAGAATTACAATTCAGGAAATAGGGAGAACTTTTGAAACCAGACCACAACTTTTACTGACAATCACATCTCCTGAAAATCAGGCGAGGATCGATCAAATAAAAAAAGATCACGTAAGCCTTACAGACCCTGAGATATCGGCCTCCCTGGACATAGAAAATATGCCGGCAGTAGTTTATATGGGCTATAGTATCCACGGTAATGAGTCTAGCGGTAGCAATGCCGCTCTGGCAGTAGCGTATTACTTGGCGGCAGCCCAGGGTAAAAAAATTGAAGAACTGCTTGAAAATGTAGTCATTTTGTTAGACCCATGCTTGAATCCCGATGGGTTGAACCGCTTTGCAAACTATGTGAATTCCAGAAAGAGTAAAAATCTCGTTTCAGACCCGAACAGCACCGAACAGAATGAACCCTGGCCCAGAGGCAGAACCAATCATTATTGGTTTGATATGAACCGGGACTGGCTTCCGGTGCAATTACCCGAGTCGAAGAATAGGATCAGAATGTTTCATGAATGGAAACCAAATGTACTGACTGACCACCACGAAATGGGCAGTAATTCCTCCTTCTTTTTTCAGCCTGGTATCCCTTCAAGAAATAATCCCTTAACACCCAAAAACAACTACCTGCTTACAGATAAAATGGGTGAATACCATGCTAAGGCACTAGACAAGATCGGTTCTTTATATTATACTCGTGAGAGCTTCGATGATTATTATTATGGTAAAGGCTCAACGTATCCTGATATAAATGGAGCAATAGGTATCCTTTTCGAGCAAGCAAGTTCACGAGGGCATTCGCGGGAAACTGTGAACGGAATCTTAAAATTTCCATTCACCATTCGAAATCAGTTCACCACATCGTTATCCACACTGCAAGCTGTTTATGAAATGAAAAATGATTTTTTAGAACATCAGCGCACGTTTTATAAAGACGCTATTGCTGCAGCATCGCGAGATAATAACAAGGCGTACGTTTTCAGTTCTAAAGATAAATATCGTAACTACCATCTGGCTGAGCTCATAGATCAACATCAAATTGAAATCTACAAATCCAGGAGCGAGGTCAAAATCAACGGTAAAAGCTACCCTGCTAATTCTTCCTACATCGTACCATTAAATCAGCCACAATACAAACTCATCAGAACGATGTTTGAAAAGAACACGACTTTTCAAGACAGCCTTTTTTATGACGTATCTGCCTGGACATTGCCGTTGGCGTTTGGAGTAGATTACCAGCTTTTATCGGGCAAGGCTTTTTCAAATAACCTGTTAGGCAACAAATTCGAGGCTGACCAGAAGCCCTTGGGCGCCGTCATTGGAGGCAAATCGGATTACGCCTATGTTTTTGAATATTATAACTATTACACACCCAAAGCATTATACGCCATTTTAAAAGCAGGCTATAAGGCAAAAGTAGCCAACGAGCCCTTCTACCATCCGAATGGTAAGCGTTTTGAGCGCGGTTCAATTTTGATTCCTGTGAGCATGCAAAATAAGCCCTCAGAGGAATTGTTTAAGGATCTAACAGCTATATCAAATGAAAACGCCCTGGATATTTACTCCTTTGAAACAGGTTTGGACTACAAGGGTGTAAGTCTCGGAAGCCCCAATTTTGCAAATATTAAAAGACCCGAGGTGGCAGTATTGGTAGAAGGTGGTGTGAGTGGATATGATGCCGGCGAGGTATGGCATTTATTTGATCAACGCTACGACATGGATCTATCTCTACTTCCACTGAGTATACTAAACAGGGCTAATCTGGGCCGATACAATACTATAGTAATGGTAAATGGTAATTATTCTGGTATAACAGAACGCGGTAGGCAGAAGCTTAAAAACTGGGTCAGAAATGGAGGAACAGTTGTTGCCTCAAAATCTGCCCTGAATTACCTGGCAAGCAATGGTATGGGCAAATTCAAGTTTGCCAAAACTGCTCCTGAAGATTCAACACGAAACAGACCCTATGCTGACATCAGTGAATATTTTGGCGCTCAGGAAATAGGTGGGGCAATATTTAACACACGAGTTGATCTCACCAATCCATTACTCTATGGTTACGATCGGGGCGAAGTACCTGTTTTTAGAAACTCAGAATTGTTTATGGAAAAGTCAGATCGGCCATTTGCTAACCCTATGGTTTACACGGAAGCGCCACTTTTAAGCGGGTACATTTCTGATCCTAACCTTGAGAAGCTAAAAAATAGCAGCGCAGTTGGTATTTCCGTAATGGGACAAGGACGTATAGTCGGGTTTACGGATAACTTGAATTTCAGAGCCTTTTGGTACGGCACAAATAAAATATTTATGAATGCGGTATTCTTCGGCAATATGCTGAATCGTTCATCAGCACGATAAATTCGAGTAAAAAGGTACACTCAATTGTAACTAATGGTTATTAGTGGTAATTTGTATGGTCGAAAGATTTAGTATTGGCACAGTTTTGGTCAATGTTCAAGGTTGATTAAATGAAAATGAAAAAATTAATTCAGCTAACAATATTTATTTTTTTGGCTACCTGTTCATTAGTGCAAGGACAAAGTGAAGTTGTAGACAACATAAAAACTGCCATGAAATCGGGCAGTTCCAAAGAGTTGAGTAAGTACTTCTCTCAGAACGTTGATGTCACTATTGACGGAGATATTCAGCCTTTTAGTAAAACACAGGCCGAATATGAATTGCGTGACTTTTTCAAGAACCACGTACCTGATAGCTTCACTATAATCCATCAAGGAGCTTCAAAAGGAGGGCTCCACTTTGCCATTGGACAGTACGTAAGCAAGTCCGATACGTTCAGGATATTCTTTCGTATTAAAGGTTCTGAGGGCAAATACCTCATTCACGAAATCACTATCGATAAAGAATAAAACCACCTATTGGCTGTCATCTTTTACGTACTTTTGAAGGATGCAATTGTCATATTTGACAGGTGATACCATAAAGCAGTTCATAGAAAGCGCTTTCCATGAAGATATTGGTGACGGAGACCACTCAACCTTGGCCTCTGTACCTGAGAAAGCTTATGACTCTGCCATAGTTCTGTTTAAAGACTCTGGAGTAGCCGCAGGTATGGAGATGGCGAGAAAGATTTTTTACCACTTTGACCCTTCGCTCGATCTGGATTTTTTGATAAACGATGGCGATGAAGTCACTTTCGGCGATATTGGCATCAAGATCAACGGCTCGGCGCAATCTATACTTACTTGCGAACGTCTCATACTTAACTGTATGCAGCGTATGAGTGGAATAGCAACACATACCAGGAAATTAAAAAGCCTGATTGCTCATACTAAAGCACAATTATTAGACACACGTAAAACAACGCCAAACTTCCGCCTGGCTGAAAAATGGGCTGTGGCCATTGGAGGCGGAACAAATCACAGATTTGGACTTTACGATATGGTTATGCTGAAAGATAATCACATCGACTTTGCCGGTGGCATAGAGCAAGCGGTATCCGCTACGAGGAAATACCTCCTGGAAAACAATAAGAATCTTAGAATAGAAGTAGAAACTCGAAATTTAAATGAGGTTAGAGAAGCTTTAGAAGCTGAGGTGGATGTTATCATGCTTGATAATATGGACGTAAATACAATGAAGGAAGCCGTTACGATAATTGGTGGTTTGTGTAAAACTGAGGCCAGCGGAGGTATTACTGAAGAAACGATTCGGTCAGTAGCCGAATGTGGTGTAGATTTCATATCGGTAGGTGTGCTAACGCATTCAACTAAAAGCCTGGACATCAGCCTGAAAGCGGTGAAATAGATGACAGGGAAAAGAAATATCATAAGGATGTTCATCGAAGTGACTATTTTGACATTAATCTTTGTGTCAATTTTTTATCATTGCACCTGAATTAGGGGAATTGATATGATCGTAAAGACGAAGAAATATAAACTGGAAAGTGGAACTTATATAAAGCTGGCACTATTGGGGGTTTTGAAGCAGCAATGGTGGGTAGCGCTTATTGTTATGGCGTTGTGCAGCGGTTATTTCTGGATCCCGAATATGTGGTGGTTCATAGGCACGGGCATAGCATTGGTTCTTTACCTGCTCTTTTGGGTTATTCAGTTTGCAGGAGTCACGCAATTAGAGCAAACCAAGATGCTTTTTGAGAAGTTATCGTACGAAATCAATAGTCAGCAAGTGCTTGTAAAATTGAATTCCAAGCAGGGAATGCCCATAAAATGGGATCAGGTAAAACGGGCATCAATTGGTAAAAACCACATTTTATTATCTGTTAATAAGGCCCAGCTGATACACCTGCCGCACAAAATCTTTAACTCAGACAATGAGCGTAAATTTGTGGAGAGCATACTAAAAAGGAAGGGCCTGGTTTAGGGTTGGATGTACGCGGACCAGCCCAAAAAGAAAAAATTCTACTCAAAGCAAGAAGCCAAGCTTAAAGCAGCAGATTATTGTGCCTATCAGGAAAGATCTCAACAAGAGGTTCGTGATAAGCTCTATGGTTATGGCCTCCACAAAGAAGATGTGGAAGAGATTATATCTTTACTTATTACCGAAGGATTTATCAATGAAGAGCGATTTGCCAAAGCTTACGTGAGAGGAAAATTTCAGTTAAAAAAATGGGGGCGAAATAAGATCGCCGAAGGGCTTAAGCAACATAAAATATCACCGTATTGCTTGAAAAAGGGCTGGCAGGAGATTGATGAGAAAGAATATCGTACAATTTTGCTCAGCCTGATAAACAAAAAAGATGCATCTCTAAAAGAGACAAATGAGTACATTAGAAAAAGAAAAATTGCACAATTCGTGATCCAAAGAGGGTTTGAGCCAGGTTTAGTCTGGGACGAACTCAGGAAAATTTAAAATGTAAGTGGTACGACATTCTATTTCAATTTGCTAACCTTGGAAAGGTAGAATCAGTAAATTAATTCAACCAAATGCACTTACACATGAAGAATTTAGCCTATTTTCTTTTCATATGCTGCAGCAGTGCTGTGATTGCACAAAGTGCTGAAGTACGAACAAAACATTACAATACAAAAAGAAACCTTGGCATCCAGGGGTATGACCCGGTAAGCTATTTCCAATCAGGCCCTGAGCAGGGTGATGATGAAATTATAGCTGAATATAAGGGTATAACATACTATTTCGTAAGTACTGCCAATAAGGATCTTTTCAAGGCCAATCCTGAAAAATATGAACCGGAATATGGTGGCTGGTGTGCCTACGCCCTTGGCGAGACGGGTGAGAAGGTAAAAGTAGATCCCGAAACGTATAAGATTTTAGACGAAAAACTATATCTGTTTTATAATTTCTGGGGCACAAACACCCTTAAAAGCTGGAACGAAGATGAAAGTAAGCTCAAATCAGAAGGAGATAAAAACTGGGCTAAAATCATTAACTAGGTTAACAACAGAAGTTAATGATAAAGTAACATTGTGCTATATTTGCAGATTACCAAAACTTGAGAATGAAACTAGTAGAAGCCTGTGAGGATATTTTGGGACAGTTAGAGAACGTAATTTACGACCTGAGCGACCAACACTTCACCCTGCCGATAGAGACATTAAATAATTCAACCATAGGTCAGCACATACGACATACGCTTGAATTCTTCACTTGCCTGATGCATAATTATGACTCCGGGTTAATCAATTATGATAACAGAGACCATGACAAGGTTATTGAATCTGATAGAACGATTGCTCTTGAGCTGATTAGAGATTTAAAGGGCTTTGTAAGTAGTATAACCGCAGATCGGCCACTTAAGTTGGATGCCTGCTATAGCTTAGATGGGGACGATGTGGTTTCTATAAACACAAACCTGTATCGCGAGCTTACCTATAACATTGAGCATGCTATACATCATATGGCTATTATTAAAATCGGTCTCAAAGAAGTCGCGCCATATGTCACTGTTCCCTCCCACTTCGGGGTGGCCGTATCAACCATAAAATATCAAAAAGATCAGGCGTAGTTTTGAGTCTCCCTGATGTCGGTTCTACACAAATTTTGGAGAAGTAACTTTCTTATCAAACTCAGGAGCTGGGAGTATTGGCCCTTCGGTGTGGTGTATGCACCTGTTTTTGTATACTGGGCCTGGTTATCTTTCAAAGCTCGATCTTTTTTCTTTTTTAGCGCCTCTAACCCCTCCATAGAAAACGGGGGTATGCTGGGGGAGTCGAAAGCTAAAATATTTGAGCTCATCCCGAATGAATTAAAGCCAACTACACTTCTTTTTAGCAAAAATTCACCTTTTGACAAGGTAAAGGAGAAGATGGTTAGGGCATCACTTACCTACCCGGTCATTGCCAAACCGGATATTGGTGAACGGGGCTGGCTGGTCGAGAAAATTAACGATGACAGCGAGCTTCGGACGTATGTGAAAGAAACACCGGTGAATTTCCTTATTCAGGAATTTCTCGATGAACCCATTGAAATGGGGGTGTTTTATTACCGTTATCCTAACAATGAACAGGGCGAGGTAACGTCTATTGTGATCAAGGAGATGCTCAGCATTACCGGCGACGGAGAGACCACTCTGGGTCAGTTAGCATATGACAGCGACCGCGCCAAGCTCCAACTGCCTCAATTGCAAGAAAAATATAGTCAGGAATGGCAAAGCATTCTTGACCGGGGTGAAACTCGAGAATTGGTATCCATCGGTAACCATTGCCTGGGAACCAAGTTTTTGAATGGAAACCACCTTATAAATGAAAGCCTGTCTGAAACCTTTGATAAGATCAGTAAGTCCATTGAGGGATTTTATTATGGTCGATATGATATTCGTGTACAATCTATTGAAAATCTTTACCTGGGTAAAATAAAGATCATGGAGCTTAATGGATCGGGAGCTGAACCTGCCCATATCTATGACCCGGAGTTCTCTTTTTTCAAAGGAGTTGGTGTTTTGCTCAGACATTGGAGCATACTTTATAAGGTAAGTGTACAAAATCATAAAAAAGGAATTCCATATTTGTCATGGAAAGAGGGGCGCCGGGAATATGCCAAAGTACTGGCCCTGAATAAATTAAAATAGTGCTGATCACCTTCATTCTTGGTTTTAGCTTTAGCTTCATTGGGTCTATTCCACCGGGCACGTTAAATCTCAGTGTTCTCCAATTAAGCCTTGAAGGCTATAAAGCAGCGGCACTAAGGTTTGCACTGGCAGCAGCAATTTTCGAATTTCCGTATGCCTATCTGGCCGTGTCCTTTGAAGAATTGATTACCTCATCGCCTTGGGTAGTAGCTAATTTCAAATTACTGGCCGCTATTGTTATGTTATCCTTGGGGGTTATCAACCTTGTCACCCATCTGAAGGCAAAACTGAAAGAAATAGAGGCTCCACCAAGGAAAAGTGGCTTCAGAAGGGGTATGATCCTGAGTCTGCTTAACCCATTGGCCATTCCATTCTGGATTGGAGTCACGGCCTACCTGAAAAACCAGGGATGGTTAGTTTTAACCAGTACTTCAGATAATTTCATGTATGTAGCGGCGATCTCT
>JBCDHA010000039.1:0-13208 GCA_038750705.1 Bacteroidota bacterium | reverse complement strand
ATATTCAAACGTAAAGAATCCGCTGAGTCGTTTAAATTAAGTCCTTAGTTGGCGCTAAACTTATAAAAACGTATGAGAAGAGTTCTACTGGTTTCTTTATTATTTCTGGGTACTCATGCCGCTAAAAGTGAAACCGTGTACTTCACAGCAAAAGATGGATTAAAAGTGGCTGCTGAGCTATACATGTCTCACTCCAAAACCGCTCCTTTCATAGTACTTTTCCATCAGGCAAATTGGAGCAGGGGGGAGTATAAAGAGATTGCTCCTGAATTAAACAAGTTAGGCTTCAACTGTCTGGCCGTGGATCTTCGCTCAGGAGGATCAGTAAACGGTGTCAAAAATATCACTAAACAGAATGCTTTAAAGGAAATGAAGGAGACTCAATATGTCGACGCTCTCCCTGATATGCAAGCCGCCATTAAGTTTGCCACTAAAAACTATGCTAACGGTAAACTACTAATTTGGGGAAGCTCTTACTCCTCCGCCTTATCGTTAAAATTGGCCGGGGATATGGGTGAAGAAATTTCAGCCGTACTGGCATTCTCCCCCGGAGAATACTTTGTATCTCACGGAAAAGCACGGGATTTTATAACTTCCAGCGCTGTTAAAATAAGTCAGCCTGTTTTTGTGACTTCTGCCCGAAATGAAAAGAACACCTGGTGGGGTATATACGTGGCCATTCCATCGGATAAAAAGAAATATTTTTTGCCGGTTACCTCAGGAAACCACGGTTCCAGAGCCCTTTGGTCTAAGTTTTCCGATTCCAAAGAATATTGGACTGCCGTTAGAGCTTTTTTAGAGTCTCTTTGATAATTATTTATCTATCTTTGCTTTATGAGTGGCAGAATTAAATCTGACCACTTTTTTTATTAATTAAAATTTATGCGCCATTTTTTTACCCTCGTTGTTTTGGTTTTTGCACTTGGTTGTAAGAACGAGAACTCAGAATTGGGAGATGAACTTTTCAGTAAAGGGGAATATGAAAAAGCCGTTGAAGCATATACGGAATATCTCCGTATGCAACCCCGTGATGTGAAAACGATTTATAATCGTGGCAGGGCTTTTGAAGAGCTTGAACGGTATGATAAAGCGTTAGAGGATTTCCGCAGAGTGATAAAGGAAGATCCACTTAATGTCAATGCTCACTTAAGCATTGCCAGTGATTTCTACTACCGCCTAAAAGATTATGAAAATACAATCTTCTTTTCTGAAAAAACAATCAAGTTAGATCAAAACAATGTTTTGGCTCATACACTTAAAGGCAAGGGACATCAAAAGCTTGGACAGCTGAATGAAGCTATGTCATCTTATAATGACGCCATAAGTGTAAACAAGGAATACGCTGATGCTTATTTAAGCCGTGGTTCGCTCAGGATATATCTAAAACAAAAATCAAGGGCGTGCAGTGATTTCAAATTGGCTGCGTCTTTAGGCGCCACCCAGGCGGAAGAGCTTGTTAAAAGATACTGCAAATAAGATGCCCTCTCAAATGACCTGAATTCGGTTATGTATCAAGCTGTGATGTCAATAATTCATTGGCTTTTTTGAGGCTTTTAATTTCCTCCATCTGCTCTGAAATATCTACAACAAATTTTTGAACTGTACTTGGTTTACCATTATCACTTTGAACCACCGAGTAGGCGCCGAATAAATGTACTGGTTTTCCAATTTTGTCATAACGCAAATATTGACCTTGTTTTGACTTGCCGTGGGCCAAATCAGTCCAGAATTGTACGTAGTCATCAGACTTAGCATAATCAGGATGAACAAAAATTCTGTGGTGGTTTCCAATCAGTTCTTCTTTCGTGTATTTCATCAGGTTACAAAACGTATCGTTGGCGTTAATTATGATGCCTTTTGTATCAAATTCTATTGATCCGATACCACTCATATTAATCGCTTGGATCCTGTTTTCGGTTTCCTTTGACTTTCTCTCCATTTCTTCCTGGGTAGCAGACAACTCTTCCATATTTTGTCGCATTTCTTCCTCCTGCGCTCTCATCTCTTCCGCTTGCTGTTGAGATTGCTCGTACAATATTTTCGTTCTGGTGTTCACTTTGGCAGAAGTGATACTGGCTGCCATGTTCTCGCAAACTTTTGTTAAAAAGTCCAATTCATACTGCTGGAATTCTTTGAATGAAGCCAATTCTAATACACCCTCGATGATCTGATCATTTTTTATGGGTAAAATAACAAGGTGCGTAGGCGTAGCCTCTCCCAGTCCGGAAGTTATAGTAACGTAGTCTTCGGGTATTTCTTTTAGGTAAATCATGTCCTTTTCCATAAAAGATTGGCCTATAAGACCTTGACCAATTTCTATACGCTTCTCCATGAATTTTTTACGATCATAGGCATAACAACCTTTCAGTTCAAGCCATTTGTCGCTACCGTCCTCCATGAGTATAAACGTGCCGCCTTGGTTGATCTTTAAGTACTTGACTAAATAAGAAACGACTTCGTAACTGAGATCTTCTAACTTTTCATTGTTGCTTCTGATAATTTCACCGACCTCTGCTATTCCTACATTATTAAATTTCTCCTGGTTTTCGCGGTTAGAGCTACTTTTAAGATTATCGCGCATTTCCTCTAACGCGGCACCGAGCTCATCACCCTCGATCTTGTGATATTCAGTATCAAATTTTCCATTTGCGATGTCATTGGCAAATTCGATGTTTAGTGTACTACTCTCCTGCCTTTTTTGAAGCTCAATGATGTTTTCAGCGTTTTCTATTGTATTCTGCTCTAAGTTGTGAGCATATATAGAAGCCAATGCTACGCCAAGAGCGTAGAGCCCCGCATGGAATAAGAAAGTTTGAAAATCCATGTAGTCTAACTGAGTAAAATATATTTGCTGGTAGGACTCATTTTCATTTGTATACCCTAGATATTGGATGTAGGCAAAGGAAGAGTGGTGAATTACGACAAACAAGAGTTGTGGTATAAAGGCGTATTTATTCTGGTAAGTGATAAGGGCAATAATGGCTATGAAAGCGGTGAAGTGCATCTCAAACAACCCGTGCATCTGATAAATGAATTGAGCCATAAAAATACCAGCTACCAGACTGGCCACATATTGATTTAACCTGCTGTTTTTAAATGCATACTTCGAGGAGAAGTAAAGCGCCAGGTTCAAAACTCCTACACCTATACCCACCAAAAATGTATCATAAAAGAATGATAGTCCTATGCCAAGAACGAAATATCCTATGAGTAATGTCTCTACTACTACGTCGGACTTACGATATATTTCAGCAAAAAATGGTTTTAATTGTTCTCTAGAGATGGCCATATTAAAGGTTGAATAGATTTGAAAATGTACTTTCTTTTTTTGTATTTGAAGGCAACTCACAGCCGTAAGCTATTTCAGCGACTATAGGAAAGTCAGGCAAGTCTTTACCATTCACTAAAGTATGTAGTGCCTGCTCGGCAAATTTTGTATTCTTAGACAGGCAAAACCGAGCTTTATTGTAATTGCCCTTATAATATACCGTATGATTTTTAATAATCACTGCCTGAGGTGTGCTGTAAACCCCCAGCGCTTCGGCAATATCTCCATTGATGTCATGAATAACAGGGATACCCAAGTCATATCTTTTAAGGAATTTGGATACTGCTGTCTTGTTTGATTTAGAAGTCTGAAGAACAGCTACAAAATCCACTTTATCGGAATGCTTCTTTACTAAGGATTGGAATTCCTTAATGTTAAAGCGAGAACATGGGCATTCGTAATTATAGAAGTGAAGATATAGGTTTGATTTAGAGTGGTTGACTAGAGGTACTGTCACACTATCGCCTTTAGCTACTTTTTTCAATGTTTCAGGGATAGGTGTAGGTTGAGCAAACTTATATTCTTGTTCCCAAAATAATTTTCCTATACCGAGTAAACTCAATATGGCAAAAAGTGTGAACAGGATAATTTTAGTTTTCATTTAAATCATATTTTTTGCATAAAACATTAAAAATATGTTTGATAACATGCCTTTCGAACATATGTTTAAAACACAGACTCAAAACTTTTTGCACAAGGAAAAAAAGCATGTAGCATTGTCAAGTTATTTTTACAAATTAATTAGTGAATATAAGTATTTCTAATATAAGCATTTTATTTGAATTTTTATTTTAATTTTAAAGATTAAATATAATTATTAATATTCATATCTGAGAAAGGTAGAAAATCTCTCGCCTTCAGGCGAAGGCTTTGGTACTTGTGATAATTCGATAGGCAGTATTACCGGAAGGGTTCACATAGGTTATTTGACCTGAAGTGTCATTCAGTACATGTAGCGAAATGTCGCAGGCAAGTTCTTCTTGATACGTTTTGTATCGGTTCCCCCCAACTGCCGGTAAGCAAACGGATGCAATATTTTCAAGGGCAGAACTTCTCATAAAATTCTGTTTGAATTCAAGCACCTAAAAAGACAGTTTTGGGGTAAGCCTATTTGGGTAAGAGGTTACTTTGCTTTGAGTAGTGGAAATATCATCCGCCATGTGATTATGAAGTATATTGAAAACAAGACATTGAACCCGAAAATGATCACTTTAATATTAACTGAATTAAACACGGACTTTGCTACTTTCGAGGTGGAACCAAATCTCCGGTTTGTTATTTTGGCTTCATATACCTTTCTAAGGCTTCCAGCCGACTTTCAAGTTGAAGCACCTTGTTTTCTATTAGTTTAGGGGGGTTTAAGTAGGTCGAGTAAACGCCTTTTACAATCCAAAGTTCATATAATTCATTCTTTTCAATAATAGTGTCCGTGTAATTAGGATCATCGCTGGCTAACGTGTAGCTATCGTTCTGCTCAGACCTTAACCTTCTTACATCTATTCCTCCCTTATGCACAAGTACATAAATATGTCCTGTTTTCGACTTCTTAGTGTAATCCAATAACCCGCTTAATAAAATATCTCCATGGTGCAGCCCGTTTTGGTTGTATTCCATTTCACTCCCGTTTAGTTCAAATGCTCGTGTTGTTCCTTTGAAATTTATTGGGAGCCCAATTTTCGGCAGGTTAGATAAAAAGTCCTTATTACTATAGTTTACAATATACTCCAATTGATTTTTAATGGTAACAAGGCCTATGCCGGGCGCAAGGCTTTTTTGTCTGACTTGTTCAAAACTGTGTGCCTCATTCAGTTTTTGCCGAAATACGTCCAGATGGAATAAATCATTCACTGTTATTTCCTTATTCAGCAATAAATCAATTGAAAGGCTAAAGTAATTGGCAATTTGAATGATAGTGTCAATTTTGGGCTCAGCTCGCCCTTCTTCATAAGCGCCTACGCTCCCTCTTGTTAAATTAAAAATCTCTGCAAATTGCGTTTGACTAAGCTTTTTAGCTGACCTGATCTTCCTAATGTTTTGACCTATCTGTGACATGTATTAAAAAATTTATGCTAAAAATATTTGCATAACCAAAACCTTTGGCATATTTGTTTCGTTAGCAAAGGTAATTAATTTCTTATACATCCAGATTCAACATAATAAACGCTGTAAGAAAGTACCGAGAGATGTTAAATATGATCCACTAAATTTTAAATTTGAAAAGCAACAAAATGAAGTCTAACCAAATGAAATTCAACTATGAATAATTATTTCCTAAGAGTTAAGGAATACTTATTAGAGCTAGGTTATAATACTACCTACGAAAATGAGGAAGATGGCGTAATCGTCATCGAAAATGAAGCCAATGGTTTTAGCAATCTGGTTTTAGGGATAGCAGATCCCATTGTTATCATTGAACAATTCCTGTTTCCTATCAAGAATCCTACGCTGGAGACCTACAAACAGCTGCTTCAGAAAAACAGGGACATTGTACATGGGGCTTTTGTATTAGATGAGACCGGCTCCAAGGTGATTTTCAGAAATACCTTAGAGTTAGAGAATCTGGATCTTAATGAACTAGAAGCTACATTGAATTCACTGGCCCTTTTATTGGGTGAGTATTCCGAACAGTTAATAAAATTTTCAGAATAAAATAAATAGATAGAGTTATGAGTATGTTTAAGAGACTTTTTAAGATTGGTCAATCAGAAGCGCATGCCGCTATTGACAAATTGGAAGATCCAATTAAGTTGACAGAGCAGGGGATTAGAGATTTGAAGAAAGATCTTGATAAAAGCCTACAGGCGCTGGCAGAAGTAAAGGCCATGGCCATACGTTCAAAAAATGACGTAAATACCTATAAGAACAAAGCCAAGGATTACGAAAATAAAGCGATGATGCTTTTGAAGCGCGCTCAAAGTGGCGATTTAGATCCTTCCGAGGCTGATAGACTGGCTAGTGAGGCGCTCGTAAAGAAAGAAGAGGCAGCAGGCCAGGCATCCAGAGCTCAAGAAGAGCAAGACAGATTTGAAAAAAATGTTTCTCAGCTTGATGTGAATGTAAAGAAAATCAGGTCTAACATTAGTACTTACGAAAACGAGTTAAAAACACTAAAAGCCCGCGTAAAAGTAAGTTCAGCAACTAAAAAGCTGAATAAGCAAATGGCGCAAATCGATTCCGGCAGCACAGTTAGCATGTTAGAAAGAATGAAAGATAAAGTGGCCGAAGAAGAAGCGCTGGCGGAGTCTTACGGTGACATCGCCAATGAAAGCCGTAGTGTAGACGAGGAGATTGATAAGGCTTTGGAGGGTGGAACATCTCAGGCAAAAGCATCTGATGATTTAGCTGCGCTTAAAGCCAAGTTAGGCATGAATAAAGATAAGGAGGAATAACCCCTCCTTATCTTTTCATCAACCTTAGTCATAGTGCCGCTTTAATTCAACCAAATGCAAGAGTTCCTAGACCTATCTTTTTCCGGAGTCAATCTCATACCTACAATCCTGCTCATCTTTATTCTGATTTACTGGATTATCGTAATTCTGGGAGTGATTGATGTGGATACACTCGATATTGACATAGAAACAGAGGTGGAACTTGACGTGGACGGTGATGTTGAAGTAAGTGGAGACGGCTTATCAAGCGTTTTATCGTTCTTCAATATTGGTCACATGCCGCTCATGATCTTCTTGAGTTTCCTGGCTTTTCCTATGTGGGTTTTATCGTTATGGAGTACGGATTTCGTTGGTGTTGATAATATGCTGATTAATTTGGTGCTCTTGCTGGCGAGCTTCATTGTAAGCCTGTTTGTCGCTAAGGTTCTTACAACCCCAATTGCTAAATTCTATATGAAGCTCCGGCTCGAGGATGAAGCAATCAATCCCATAGGAAAGCCATGTAAAGTTTTACTGACCGTTAAAAGCGATAGCTATGGACAGGCAGAAATTAAAGCAAATGGAACTTCCATTCTAATTAGCGCCATTACAAGGGATGGCATAGAAATTAAAAAAGGGGAGTCGGCCTTGGTAATT
Source organism: Bacteroidota bacterium (assembly GCA_038750705.1). Classification (GTDB taxonomy): domain Bacteria; phylum Bacteroidota; class Bacteroidia; order Cytophagales; family Cyclobacteriaceae; genus Fulvivirga. The sequence continues at coordinate 5,855 of JBCDHA010000039.1, read as the reverse complement.
GATTATATAAAAGACGGCAATCACTACTTGATTGAGCCCGATAACTAAACATTAACATTATTTAAGAATTCATGGAAGGTAACATTGTTTTAATAGCTGGCATTATTTTCGGAGTAATCCTATTTATAGGAATCATCTCATCGCTTATCAAAATGTATCGTAAGGCCGTTCAAGGAGAAGCACTTGTTCGCACAGGTATGGGGGGTACTAAAGTCTCGTTCAGTGGTATGTTCGTAGTACCGGTTCTTCATAAACTTGAAATTATGGACATCACGCTGAAGACCATAATGATATCGAGAACGGCGAATGAGGGTTTGGTATGTAAAGATAATATGCGAGCGGATATAAAAGTTACCTTCTTTGTAAGAGTTAATCAGACACATGAAGATGTAAAGCAAGTGGCACAGTCAATAGGATCAATACGTGCTTCTAACCAGGAATCACTGGAGCTTTTATTTGATGCAAAATTTTCCGAAGCGCTCAAAACCGTGGGTAAGCAGTTCGACTTTGTCGCCTTGTATAACAGTAGGGATGATTTCAAAAGGGAGATACTTAACATTATTGGCACCGACCTCAATGGGTATGTTTTAGATGACTGTGCTATAGATTATTTAGAGCAGACACCTATTGAATCAATGAATGAAAATAATATCCTAGACGCTGAAGGTATCAAGAAAATCATCAATCTAACCTCAGAGCAAAAGATACAAGCCAATCATATTGAGAGAGAAAAAGAAAAAACCATTAAAAAGCAGGATGTTGAAGCCAGGGAAACAGTGCTGGCTTTAGAACGTCAACTGGCAGAGGCGGAAGCCAAACAGAAAAGAGAAATAGAATCGGTGCAGGCGCGTGAGGAGGCTGAAGCTGCCAAGATAAAAGAAGAAGAACGTCTAAAAGGAGAGAAGGCCCGAATTACTACCGAAGAGGAGCTAGGCGTAGCTGAAGAAAACAAGCTTAGAGAGGTAGTTGTAGCCCAGAAGAATAAGGAGAAGGCCGAGGCGGTTGAGAATGAAAGAGTACAACAAGCCCAGTTACTTGAAGCTACGGAAAAGGAACGAATTGTAGAGTTAAAGCGCATTGAGAAAGAAAAGGCCATTGAGATTGAAAGGAAAGATATCCAGGACGTGATCCGTGAACGCGTAGCGATTGAAAAAACGGTGGTAGAAGAGCAGGAGCGCATGGCAGATATTAAGGCATTTGCCGGAGCAGACAGGACCAAAAAGGTAGCTGTTACTTTAGCTGAAAAAGAAGCGGAAGAAGCGCTGGTCAAAGAAATTAAAAGTGCCGAGGCCAAGAAACAGGCTGCTGAGCACTTAGCTAAGCAGATGATGATTGATGCGCAAGCCCAGGAATCTTCATCTACACACAAAGCAGAGGCCAAAAAGACCCTTGCGGAGGCCCAAGCTGCCGAGGCTGCAGCCTTAGGAATGGCCGAAGCCCAGGTTATGGAAGCGAAAGCAGCGGCTCGTGAGAAACAGGGAGATGCAGAAGCTTCTGTTATTGAGGCACAAGTAGAGGCTGAGGCCAAAGGAATTAGACTGAAAGGTATGGCTCAAGCTGAAGCCGAGGAAAAAACAGGATTAGCAGAAGCTAAAGTGATGGCTGAGAAATTTGACGCGGATGCTATTGGCATCAAGAAGAAAGCTGAGGCCATGAAGGTACTGGACGGTGTGAGTAAGGATCATGAGGAATTTAAACTTAAACTACAGAAAGACAAGGAAATAGAACTAGCTCAAATCAATATTCAAACGGAAATAGCCAAAGCCCAGGCGGAAGTGATTTCAGAAGCCTTAAAAGCGGCTAATATTGAAATCGTAGGTGGTGAAACTATGTTCTTTGATAAAATCGTAGGGGCTATCACCAGTGGTAAATCTGCGGACAGACTCATAGATAATAGTGAAGTTATTGGCCAGATAAAGGATACATTCTTCACCACGGACACAGGCACAAATTTCAAAGAAAAAATACGTGAGTTCGTAGATCAGTTTGGTGTATCCAGCGATGAATTAAAAAACTTAAGCATTTCGGCTTTACTTATAAAACTGACGGGCCTGGCAAAGGACGAAGATTCCAAAGGTGTATTGAGCCAGTTGAAAAACCTGACAGAATCGCTAGGTATTTCCAATAACAGCGCTAGAAGCTTAGGTATTTAAGTGAGTTGTATAACAGGGGCCGTTCAATATAGAGCGACTCCTCAACACCAATCCCGGTGTTCCTCAGTACGTTCAAATTTCTTTTTAATCCACTGAATTCTTAGAATGAGCGAGAATACAACATCCACACCCCTATCAGAAAATCAAGAGCAAAACCAGCTTGAAGAAGGAACCTATGAGATTCTTCAAAGCAGGCTACGAAAGCAAGGGGATCAGCTTCAGGAGTTACTTACCAAGCTAAATACAGAAAGAAAGCGTGTTTTTGGATCGATAGAGACCAAATTGGTAACTACCGAACGTGTAAGCACGGAAAACAACTGTATTCCATGTGATATGGTACCTGTCGGTAACTACTTTCTTTTTGGCTATAACGTTCATATTGGCTTAAAGACGGAAACAAACCTATCAGATGTATTTAGTTTGTTCACCTACAGCGATCACTCTTTTCACGAAGAAGAACTGAAGTTAATTCAGGATAGGAGTTTCATTGATGATTTTCAAAAACTTTACAAGTATTATAAGAACACCCACTTCGTAAAGTTTTTCAAGAAAGGCGTCGATCTCCATATGGTCTTCCGCATCGGGAAAGACATCACGGATATAAAAACCTTTAAATGGCAAATCTCGGGAAATGAGCTGAAATACATAGACAATAGAAGTGACCATGAGTTCAGGTTTCCTGAACAATTTGATTTCAGCTGGACAAAAACCACCCGAGATGACTTTAGAAGTGGTAATTTCCCCCATATATCTATCAAGGATAAGGTCTTTGTGGAAACGGTAGGGGGAGACTTGACCGTGAAAATTGAAGATAACACAGACAATGGTCAAGGTATATATTCAGAACCTGTAGATCATAAAGACCAAACCCTGGAGGACTCTGATATTTACTACGCCATCGTTGGTAATGTAGTCTTGCTAAAGATCAAACCCTATCAGGAGGACTTCAGGTATATTGTTTATAACTCTAAAATTCAGGCAGCACGTAGAGCAGATGAAATCAAAGACTCTTGCATTCTGCTCCCGGATGATCATGGTCTGATTTTTACAAATGGCTACTACCTGCAGTCAGGAGAGTATAAGCAGTTCGATAACGAGCTTAAATCCATGGTTTTTGAAAAGCGCATAGCTTCTCCTAATGGCGAGGACTACTTGTATGTATTTTACAATAGAGAGAATGGTATTTACCTGCTCATGCACTATAATCTCATTGAGCAACAGGTAGAGAACCCTATTATATGCCATGGTTTTTCCATTTTTGAAAATGGAGAGATGTGCTTATTCAGAGGGGATGAAGAACCAAAGAAACATCACGCCATACAAATTTGGCAAACCCCTTATATCGGTCCGGATTTTAAGACAGAAACATCGGATTCATCTTACCTCAATAAGATTGGCAACAAAGACGTGGTTAAAGCTATGGCCGAATGCAATGAACTACTGAACCTTATAAATAAGGACGACACATACAGTGGCCTTTACCTTGACCTGATAAAGAATTCAACCGATATTATTGACTCATACCACTGGCTCGATGCCCAGGAACATGATTTAAAGCACCCTCTTAATGAAATTCGGAAAGTTGCTTCATCGGCTGTGGATGAGTTTGAGAAGGTGCAGAAAATTCGGGAGAATACCGATACTGCCCTAAAAGAGAGTTTCGAAAATGCGGACGTTGTCATTAAACAAATTAAAAATACTCGTATAAAAACGGTGGATCAGTACGTCCAGCAGCTGGCCGATTTACGTAAGGTTAGAGGTGAGATCATATCGCTAAATGAGCTTCGTTATGCCGATATTGAGCGCATCAAGGGTTATGAAGACCAACTTGCAGGATTTTACGACCAGACTTCTCAGAATACCATCAAGTACTTGCTCAAAGACAAAGCGCTTGAGCCTTATCAAGCCAAGGTAGGGCAGATGCAGGTACAGATTGAAACTGTAGCCAAGGTAGTGGAAGCTGAGAAAACCGAGGAACAGATTTTATCAGTCTCACAAGAGCTAGAACTCCTAATTGAAATTGTCAGTAATCTTGAAATCAAAGACGCTACAGAGACAACAAAGATCATAGATAACATCTCACAAATCTATTCTCAATTTAATCAGCTTAAGGCTGCACTGAAAAGAAAGAGAAAGGAGTTGTTTAGCGTTGAGGGTAAGGCAGAGTTTAATGCACAAATGAAGCTTATTGACCAGGGAGTCATTAACTATCTGGATATCTGTGATTCAGCTCAAAAGTGTGAAGAGTATCTTAGCAAAATAATGGTGCAGCTTGAGGAGTTAGAAGGAAAATTTTCTGAGTTCAACGAGTTCATCGATAAGCTTAGCATCAAGCGTGATGAAGTCTACAATGCGTTTGAAAATAAGCGTATTGTGTTAATCGAAGAAAAGAACAAACGTGCCAACGCATTGCAACTTTCAGCTGATCGGATCATAAAATCCGTGCAAAGCAGGATCTCCCGGTTCACATCTGAGGCGGAAATTAATGGCTATTATGCTTCTGATATCATGCTGGAAAAGGCAAGAAACATTATCAGGGAGCTGGAAGAAATTGGGGACACCGTTAAGTCTGAAGACATTTTAAGCCGCCTGAAGACGGTAAAAGAAGATGCGATTCGCCAATTAAAAGATAAGACAGAGCTATTCGTTGATGGAAAGGATTTAATAAAATTCGGTGAGCATCAGTTTGCTGTGAACTCTCAGAATCTTGATTTAACGATAGTTAATAAAGACGATCAGCTCTTCCACCATTTAACAGGGACCAACTTTTTTGAGGCTATCCATACTGATTTAACTAATGATTATGATCAAGTAATGGAGCAGTCGTTGCTCTCCGAAAATAATGAGGTTTACCGTGCAGAATACCTGGCCTTTATGGTACTTGAAAACACCAAAACAGACGCTGACATCTCTATAGAAGACCTCTATGAAATGACAGATGGTGAGCTGAAGAAACATGTGATAAAATTCATGTCAGTAAGGTATGATGAAGGCTATATTAAAGGTGTTCATGACCATGATGCGGCGGCCATACTCCGGGTATTGTTAAATCAGACTCACACCGCAGACTTGCTACTTTTTTCTTCGAACGTCAGAGCTGTCGCGGCCCTTTTTTGGAAGAAGTTTTTAAGTAAGGACAGAAAACAATTCCTGAACCATCAACTTAAAAGCGCTGGAATTATACTGAAAGTTTTTCCTGGAACTCGGGAGTTTGACAGTCTTCTCAAAATTCTTAAAAAGGAGATCGATCAATTTATTGAAACCAGTCATGTGTTTGATCATGGACTCGCGCATGAGGCAGCTTTTTATCTTTTCAGGGAAATATCCAGGGGAGATAAATTCGTGATGGATAAAAATGCAGATGACCTTTTCAATGCATTTAAAGATCACCTAAGGAAGCATAAAGCGCAAAAGCTATTTGATGATGCTGTTAAGGGTCTTATAGAAAATCCGTCTGCAGCATATCAGCATGTAGTCAACTGGGTGTGCTCGTTTGTACAATCTCGTGAGGAGATGAACTACTGGGAAGATTATGTGTATGAGGTAAGTGTGGTATTACTTGCCGATGACTACAATAAAAATAAGGTAGTGCATGTATCTCTTCAAGCTGCATTAGAGGGGTTGCAAGGTAATCATGAATTGATTCAGGAAGGCAAGTATGAGCTACAATACAACCATTTCATGAACAAAATGAAGACCTAT
>JBCDHA010000038.1:0-13475 GCA_038750705.1 Bacteroidota bacterium | reverse complement strand
TTGCCCCGCCGTTTCCATTGTACGCTACAAGGGACCAACCTGAAAGATCGGAGTTAGCCGGTCCGGCAATCTCCACGCCTTCACCAGCATCAGAGCTTGCATTGTCATAGTGGATTTCGTTAATAAATATCGTTTGCGCATACGTAAATGAAAGGCATGCACAAATCATAGAAATCGCTAAAAGAGTAAATTTTTGCATTGGTTTTAGTGGTTTATTTTACTCTGCAATTTACTATATAAGTACCTCTGTAATATAGAAATAGTGTTACCAAAAGATGAAATAATAACTACTACTTGATTAAGCTTTAACCTTAGCCGTGAAAGGTGGTCTTAAAAATAAATCTCCTGAGCCAAGCGGTACGTATTGGCATGCGCCTCCACAATTACATTGATATCTTCAGAATAACCACCCCCCATAGAAGCGACAATAGGAATTTGATTAGCATGTGCCAGACTTAATACAAATTCATCCCGCTTTCTACAGCCGTTCAAAGAAACTCCTAATCGCCCCAGCTTGTCCGTTTCTAAGATATCCACTCCTGACTGAAAGAATATGAAGTCTGGCTGAACCTTATTAAATAGTTCCTCTACATGATATTTTAAAGTATGCAAATAAAGTTTATCCGCAGTGCCGTCTTCCAACTCCACATCCAGATCGCTAACCTCTTTTTGCATAGGATAATTCTTAGCTCCATGCATACTAAATGTAAAGACTCTTTTTTCATTCACAAAGATCTGAGCGGTACCGTTTCCCTGATGCACATCAAGATCTAACACGAGAATTTGTTCAGCCAATCCCTCATCCAATAAATACTGACTTGCAATTGCGATATCATTTAATAGGCAGAACCCCTCTCCCCTGTTGGTAAAAGCGTGGTGCGTTCCCCCAGCTATGTTCATGGCTACGCCGTATTGCAGGGCAAAACCCGCACACATAAGTGTACCGTTCATTATAGTAACCTCTCTGTCGACCAACTGCCTGGATAAAGGAAAACCTGTTTTTCGTATTTCTGATCTGGTAAGTTCCAGACTATGCAAACGCTTCCAATACAATGGGTCATGAACCCTTGTGATCCGTTTCTCAGGAAGTGGACCAGGCGTAAAAAAATTATCATCATCCAGGGTTCCTTCCAGCATCAGCTGCTTGGGGAGTAGCTCATACTTACTCATCGGAAAACGATGGTTATCAGGAAGAGGATGTGCATATATATCGCACCACGACACTTTAAGCATAACACCTTAACAACAACCGATAATGCTAGTTGTTAGCTCTTCGCTTTGGTTTTCCTGAACTGAAAAGCTTCATAAATCGCTCTAGTCCATCATAGTACAGCGAAACATAAAGTAGTAAGCTCATCACCCAAATAACTAAAATATTGAATATGAGTGTATCTACGTACTTACCCGCGAAGTGCTTCTCAGGAACAAAGAACTTTGACCTGAAGTCTACTGCATTTCTAGGACGGTGATCCTCAAAATAAATCGGATAGATCTTTTGAATGAGTCTATCACCGGCTTCCATGACTCTGACAATTGCTGTTCTATTGATCAAAGTAGTTTTTATGGCGTTGTTTTGGTAAACCATGCGCAGCGAGTCGAAAGAGCGTCTTAATTCAGGTGTGGCTGTAAGAGAATCAATCATGGCATTTTTTCTATCCAAAGCCTCGTTTTGTCGATTGACATGCACCCTTTTCATTGTAGAAAGGAATTCCTTAGCGGCAACGTAAGTGGATGAGTCGAACCTCTCAATAACCAGACGGTCCATTTTTAAGAATTTATCTTGCCCAACATCGTCCAGCTCATCTTGAATTTCGTTACGAACAATAGCTAATGATCTTCTAATCCTTTCGGCATAGTCATTTGACAACTTTCTCCTGATATTATTAAAAGCATAAGCCAATTCTGTCTCTACTTTCGGCAAGTGGTACAGGCGCTTATACTCCGCGTTCGCCGCCTTGCGTTCTAAATCATAAAACTGCCTTTCATACCTGTTGTGTTTAAACTGCGTAACCATAGCAGCCTCAAACGCCCATCTTGACGCCATGATCTCACCCATTACGGGTACACCATCGACCGTACTCACCGAAGGGTTGAATTTGTCAAAACTGATTACGACCCCACTCAGTAAAAGTTGGGGAATTAATAAGATTGGAATTAGGATGTAAATTGTAACGGCAGAATTAAAGGAAGCTGAAATATTCAATCCCAACATATTGGCAAACGCAGAACAACTAAATAAAATAATCCAGTACCTCAATCCCATACCTTCTACCTCCAATATAGCATTACCTATTACAATGAAAGAACCCGTCTGAATAATGGAAATAAGAAAGAGCACGGAAATTTTCGAAACCAGGTAACTGCTCTTACTCAAGTTCAGAAATCGCTCACGTTTTAATATTTTGCGGTCCCTGAATATTTCTTCGGCACTCACCGTAAGCCCCATAAATAGGGCAACTATTATGCTCATGAAAAAGTATATGGGAATGTTATCGTTATCGAAAAACGAGTATTGACTCTCACCCTTACCTGCTGTTGAGTAGTATCGAACTAAAAAAGCCATGAATAATGCCAGCAGTGGCGCTTCGAGCATATTTATAGTGAGATACTGCTTATTCGAAAGTTTAGCCAGAATATCCCTTTTCATGAAAACACTTAATTGGCGAAACCAATTTGGAATATTTTGCCTCGTTTTAATTTTTTCTTTGCTGTGGCTAATTTTGGGAATTTGTACCCCGTCCTTAAAATACTGATACCATTGACCGGGAGAGATCTTTCTGACATTCGTTAACCTTCCAAATTCATTTACCACCCTGGTTTCGATAATACTGAATATCTGCTCAGCGTTAATATTGCCGCACTCAGGGCACGCACTTTGATTCTTATTAGCGGCATTTACTATTTCCTTAAAGTAAGTCACGGCCTCTACAGGATTTCCATAGTAGATCTGAAGGCCACCTACGTCCAGGATCAAAAGGTTATCGAACATCTTGAAAATGTCGGATGACGGCTGATGAATTACCACAAAGATCATTTTTCCCCGGAGAGAGAGCTCTTTCAGGAGATCCATGATATTTTCAGAGTCCTGAGAAGAAAGTCCCGAAGTAGGTTCATCAACGAAGAGTACACTGGGTTCTCTTAGTAGTTCCAGACCTATGTTAACGCGTTTTCTCTGGCCCCCGCTAATCGTCTTTTCGAGAGGCGATCCCACTTTCAGATCTCTGATTTCTGAAAGTCCTAAATTCATTAGCACGCGTTCAACCAGTCGTTCCGTTGTTTTAGGTGCGTACTGGCTAAAACACAGACGTGCTGCATAATAAAGATTTTCGAAGACCGTAAGCTCTTCTATTAACAGATCATCCTGCGGGATATAGCCGATGACCCCTTCCACTTGTTTAGGATTATCATGCACGTTAACGCCATTTATGACCACCCGGCCACTGGAAGGCCGCTCCGAACCATTAATGACGTTCAGAAACGTAGACTTACCGGAACCACTGGCACCCATTATACCTATCAATTTGCCGCCTTCAACCGAGATACTTACATTTTGAAGTCCGGCTCTTCCACTTTTAAAATGATAGAAAATATGTTCTGCTGTCAAGGTAAGATTGGTTTCTACCTGGCCTACAAGAAATCTACTGACAACATCGCTGTAATAGATAGTGTCTATCTTGTTTCCCCGTATGGTACTACCTGTCGGGAAAACATCAATCTTTCTGCTTTTTAGCTGGATACCATTTAAGGTGAGCGTTGAAATACCCAAATATTTAATGAAATACGTCTCAATATCAGGAATTCGTAAGATAGCAATTAGGCCGGTCAGGTTTTTGGAAACTACCCGTGGGCCCTCCACTTCAAAATCACCTGATCCTTCGTCGATGACCAAAATATTTGAGGAAGATAATTCCTCCAACTCCTGCCCTTTAACAAACGAGCGAATGACTACCATCTCCTTTTGAGAGATCTTCATGGCCTCGCCAATGTAAAAGATCAGGTTACTTTGTCTTTCTGAGATATCTCCGTCAGCATATACCAGTTCAATGATCTTTACCATCATGACTACCTTCTGCTGCACGGTAAGCGCTTGATTTACCTGCTTGGCTATTTCCATGATCTTGGCCCAGTCATCTACAAACGCCAGAGTTTCCGAATCAAGATCGTCAAGGTCCTCCTTAACTTCAATTTCATGCTCGCTACAGAAATCATCAAAGAGGGTCAGGTAATAATTAGTGGCTTCCTGATTTAAGTGTACAGATAAAAACTCCTTTATATTCGCTCTTTCATCCTCAGTAACACGCTCTCTGGCCACAATGGCAAAAAGTTGAATAACAGCCTTAAGTAATTCTTCACTCATGCAGTAAGGAAATCAGTTAGAAAACAATTCATTAAGTAATAAAAGGTTCGGGTGGTATCCAAAGACAAAGCCATAAAATTAGTTCTACCTGGTCATCTTTACAGGAATTCCGCTTTTATAGTATTTTTAGATTTGTTTCAGGCTATGGAAGTTCTTTTTGATGGTTCCTTGTCCTGATGGAGAAAGAAAACGGTCATAAATTACCTGAATTTTGGGTCGTTATATTTAAAAGCAGAATCCCTGGTCATCTTTGTTTTTCACTGTTTATCCCCTTAAGTAAAATGCAAAAAGTCAATCTATACTTAACTAAAGAGGGTAATTGCCGGTAAGCGTTAATCCGAGGGTTCCACTGTTTCATTCTGCCTTCGTTCCTTCCACTTTGCCCGCACCTCAACGCTTCTAAACAAGTGGTCACTAGACTGAAGCACCTTACTTTTCAGATCTTTAGGATAGTTATTGTTCTTATAGAGGAACTGCCTAACAGCATCAAGGGCTTCTTCAGATTGATGGTTTTCAAGCGTTCGGTCTAACCAGCGTTTTGGAAAGAAAATATCTCCCGTGCTTTTGATTTCTTCCAACAGCTCCAAACCAGCCGGTATTAGGTTCTGACTATTTTCTACACGAAGAGGATGATGCAAGTACTTTAAGGCTTCCAAAACCCATTCTTCATTGCTACGGTTACCTACATTTTTCAGGCTTTCAAAAAACATCTGCCTGTCATTATCATTGCCGGAAACGGCTTTTCGAACGAATTGCAGCCTGTTTCGCAAATCTTCATTCTCTATCGACGATAAGTGAGTAAGAAGTAACTCTTCCGCATTTGGATAATCTCTTACCACAAGTTCAAAAGCAAGGATTGCTTTGTCTCTATCTGATAACGAAAGGTTTTCAATCTGCACCTTACCCATTAAAAGTGATTCAAGCAGGGCTACTGCTTTCTCCGATGTAGCAATTCTTTTTAGTACATCAAGATACAGCATCTTCACAGACGCATCAGCGTTAACCAGGTGATTTAGCAATACACTCTCGAGCTTTGCTATATGCTTTATTCTTAATTCACTATTAAGATAGATCCAATACAAATGTTGTAAAGATTTTAAGAGATAGGCGATTACAAGGGGCTCTTTTTCAACTGCTAAGTTTTCAATTTGCACCTCCACAAGCTTATCAGGGTCTACTTTGCCTCTGACGGCCGCTTCGTTAAGATTGATCCATAAAGCGGCTCTTTTGACCGGATCAGTTTGATTTCCCGTATTTTCAAGAAAGTAATTAATACTACCGGATTTCATATCAAAATAGCCGTAGCCCAATCCACCGGCATTGTTAAAGACATATTCCGGGAATGGCAGTCCGTTCAGTTCATTGAGATTAGCCACACGAAAATCTTTATTCACTTCCAATAGTTTGGAAGAGTCACTCCAACCCATTTCGATTTTTAATTTTTGAGGCCACCATAGTGGAGCATCTCCATCACGCGATGCAGTATATATGTTGTACCTGGAAATAGTATCGTTCTTCGAACGAATATTATAGTGGATGCTAGGCATTTTAGCCGATTTTACCCATTGTTCATTCCAGACATTAAGGTTGTAATCTGTTTGTTGGCTCATAATTGCTACAAGATCATCCCATGTAGCATTGTCAAAAGCATACTGCTTCAAATAGTGTTGTATGCCTTTTCTAAAAGCATCTTCACCCATATTCTCTTCCAGCATTTTCATAATAATGGGAGACTTTTGATAGATAATATTGCCATATAGCGACCCTGCATCTTTCAGGTTTTTCAGTGGTTGTTGAATAGGATGAGATCCTTGTGTACGATCGACCGCATAGGCGCCGGGATAGTAGGAAAGCAAAAACTGCAAGTCATGATTTATACCGGGAAATCCGGGTTGCGTGATCTTAGCAGCCATGAAATTGGCGAACACTTCTTTGAGCCAAACATCATTGAACCAGTCCATAGTGACTAAGTCGCCAAACCACATATGGGCAGTTTCATGTGCAATAAGCCTTGCTCTACTCTTTTCTTGTGCTATCGTGCGTGAGTCATCTAGGATTAAACTTGAAGACTTATAAAATATAGCGCCAGGATGTTCCATGCCTCCAAATTGGAAAGACGGCAATAATGCAAACCCAAACTTATTGAAAGGATAATTGATACCTGTGTATTCTTCAAGCCACTTTAGGCTTTTATGGTGCCAGTCAAATATCTTACCCAAGTTTTTATTCACTTTTACTGAGTCAGGTTCGCGGTGTAACATAGTGTACCGCCTATTATCAATTGTTTTAGAAACAGTTTCAAAAACTCCGGCCGTAAAGGCAAACAAGTAACTGCTGATAGGCGGAGTTTCATGAAATACTATCTGTTTTTTGTTACCTACTTTGCTCGTCTCTACAGCAGATTCGTTGGACAGCGCCGTCCAATGCTCCGGAACAGTCACCGTTAGCACATAATTCCCTTTAATATTCGGTTGGTCAAACACAGGAAAGCAGGAAGATGCATTGGCAGGCACAAAAAGGGTATATAAATAGTCATCTTTTCGATTTAATGCCCTGTTGCCCGCAATAAACTGAATCTCGAACTTATTTTGTTCAGATAGGTACTTTTTAGGAATGATCAAATGGCCATTTAGCACTTCAAATGCTACCTCCCCGGCGCTGGATTTTACTGTTGAAACCAATGAGTCTGCACCTTCAAAATCTAAAACAAGGTCTTTTGAAGTGTCATTTAATTTCACTGACAAATTTAAGATCCCATCAATCGACTTGTGCTTATCTGCCGGTATATCGAATGAAACATTATAACGAACACTATCTATCTGACTTTTTCTGGCTTTTGCCAAATCTTGTGATACACCCTCAACAGGAAAATCTGAGATATTGGAACAAGCAATAAAGCTTAAACACCAAAATAGTACCTTGAGACCGTGCATAGAGCGAACCATGCTCTAACATAATAAGAATTGCGGTCAACTCGTCGGCTGAAATAAAATACCTACAAAGGTTTTAATGTTGACATTCCTCCATCCACACCTAAAACCTGACCTGTAACCCAAGAAGCATCCGGTGATAACAAAAAGGTAGTAGCCGAAGCGACGTCGTTAACGGTACCGACACGTTTTAACGGATGACGTTCCCCTGATTTTTCCTTTTTCTCCTCGCTGGATAAAAGCTTGGAAGCCAACGGGGTATCAGTGATGGACGGCGCAATACAGTTGACTCTAATTTTAGGAGCTAACTCTGCAGCTAACGACTTGGTAATCCCTTCAATGGCTCCTTTTGAAGCAGCTACCGAAGTGTGATAAGGCATACCCTGTGCTACGGCTACCGTACTGTAAAGTACTACGGAAGCGCCCTCGGTTTTTTTCAAAGATTTCAAAAGTGCTTTTATGCTTTTAACAGCGCCAATGACATTTATATGAAAGTCGTCAACAAAATCCCGTTCTGAGAGACTTTGAAAGGGCCGTAGGTTAATAGAACCCGGACAATAGACCAAGCCATGTACTTCACTCAGCTCCGTTGAGATTTGATCACCAAGCACATCACATTTATGATGGATTATAGAATCTGATAATAAATCATTACCAGTTCTTGAGTAAACCTCTACATGATTTCCTTTTTCAGCCAGATCATTTGCCACTTGCAGACCGATGCCGCTACTCCCACCAACTACTATATAATTTCCCATGTTTTAGAAACCCAAAGTCCGCGAATTTGTTCGCGTCTAATGCCAGGAAAATAGTGTTATTCTAACAGTTATATTCTGGTAGTCTTTATTGCAGATAATGGTTTTTGATATATATAATCAGGTCTATTTCGACATATCTCCAAGCTCAAGATTCAAGGCTTTCGTGCTGATTTGAATTTCCCTTAAAGAAATACCCAAAGACAATAGGAGTAACAACATACTGATTCCAAAGCTGTAGTTACCCCATTGCTCGTTATCATTAAAAAGCATGAACATGCTAAGCACACAAAGGAAAAAGCTTGATATACCGAATATCTGCATGTTTTTGATCAAGTTCAGCCGTGTCTTCAGGTTTTCTATCTGCCCTTTTATAATCGAGTGTTCAGGATTATCTCTATACTTCTTGTGCAAGTTTCTTATTAATGTGGCAATGGCCAGAAACCGATTGGTATAGGCCAAAAGCAGCAGCGAGATAGCTGGAAATAGTAAAGCAGGTGTTGTGAGTGTCATCGACATTATTCAAGAATATTTTTTAGTTTCGTATTTGAAATTTTATTATACAATAGTACGTAACCCATGCAAAAAGCCGTTGTTCTTCGCACGTTAATAGTCTCGCTAATCATGGCGATGATCAGTTCAATTTCATTCGGGCAGCAATACAAGAAAAACGCTGTTTTCTGGGAAGTAACCGGAAATGGTTTGGAGAACCCATCCTATGTCATGGCTATTCTCAAGTTCATTCCTGAAGCCGATTATGTACTTCCAGCAGCGGCTATTGACAAGCTTAAAGGGTGTAAAATTCTTTCTACGGAAACGCTTTTAGACCATCACGCGAAGCACGAACTGAATAAAGCAGCGCATCTGGATCATCACGAATCGCTCAAAAACTATTTGTCAAAAGAAGATTTTATAAAACTGGAGGACCTGTTCAAGGAACGTTTCGGCATCGGTAAACTTAAATTTGAGATGGTGTACAGCAGGTTTAAGCCGGTAATGCTGTCCACTACCATGACGAGGCTTGCACTGGAAGGTAACATTAAATATTATGAGTTTGACCTTATCAACCTAGCCAATGAAAATGGCCTGATAACGCTAGGCTTAGAAACGGTTGAACGTGAAGTTCAGGCCCTCGAAAAATTTCCAATCGAAGATCAAATCAATTCATTAAAGCACACGATAGAAAACTTTGACCAACAGATCTCAGATTATGAAGAGGTTGTGAAAGCCTATATACAGGGAGACCTGCACACCACTTTGGAATACACACTGCATCCGGTAGAAAATAACAGGATGTTCAAAAAACATTTTATTGAACAACGTAACGAGGAATGGCTACCAAAAATGATTGGGTATATGCAGCAAGCGCCTACTTTCTTTGCCATTGGTGCTTCTCATCTTGCCGATGAAAAGGGATTATTAAGCTTACTTGAAAAGCAAGGTTATCAACTAAAACCTGTTGAGCTTTAAATCGAATAAGACTTAAATTATGTGTAGTACTTTTGATCGTTGTCTTACTCTTTCCATTGCGCCTGTTTACCTCGCTAACGCTCATGCGGACCCGAGTGGCCTTCCATCTCTGAGTTAAGGGCAGGTTCCAAAAATTGTTTCAGCATGGCAGCAAAAGCTCCACCCTTACCAAGGAGCGACTTACTACTCTTAAATTGTTCCAGTACTTTGTTTGGTAGGTCGTCTAATTCTTCTTGTCTCATAATCTGTCTAAAATTAATCGTTAATAATCCATTAGAACAGAGTTTAGTTTACAGTCTGTTATTAATCAGCCTTTTTTAAAGACTATATTTTGGCGGCCTGCACATGCATCCAATCAAAATTTCTTGCTCGTCCAAGACTTACCCAGCCTTCAGATTCCCAAATCTCCCACCATTTATTGTATTCCGATCTTGCAAAGACAGCTCTGTCCGAGCCCCATCGCAATTGGTTTTTAGAAGGATAGTAATCCATTGCAATACCCCAACTATGCATTGAAGGTTTACGACCACCTCGTATACTACGAACATTAAAACAACCGCCCCAATTATCCAGCTTTTGCCTCTTAATTTCGTCAATTCCATACGTATCCAGTACTTGTTCAAGAACTCTAACAACACTACTTGCCACTTTTTTGTGGCATTTTAACCGTGAAATGGATTTAGATGTATCCCATGAGAGATAGTGTTTATATGGCAAATCGACACTAGTAAGATTAGTTTCGTCACCCATTGTGCCATAAAAATCATAGAACTCATCCGAGTATTGCTTTGGCCATTGATTAGGGTTTATATCAACAATATCTTCTGGCCTAAATACTTCAGCCACATTTCCTTTAATTATCTCCTGTAGACGATCAATAGCCACTTGTGTGACTGGCCCTAAATAGCCGTCAACTGGCTTACAATCGATCCCTTTTAACTCTGCATATAATTGAATTGCGGCTATAATCTTCCTTCTTTTAGACCAGGAATCATTAATATCAGGGAATTTCTGTTGAATCCCAGCCATGGTATTTTTCCCTGCCAATCCATCTACCAAATCACTATACTGATTATCTTCTCGCAACAAGGATTGAAGGAGTCTTATAATTTTTTTCATCAGGATTCGGGTTTATTGATTCGAGGTGTAGATACAATCTCCAGGTCCACTGTACTGACCAATTCCTGGCTAGAAGTGCTCTGAGTCTTTTTGAACACTCCTTTAACCTTACCGTTGCTGTACCCAATAGTAAGTTTTAAAGAAACTTTACTAGAAGGAATTACATAAATATGTGGAGAATCAATCAATTCCGACTCTTCATTATAATATTCATTATGCAGTTGTTGTGAAGCTTGGACAACTGATTCGGTTACTTTCCTTAAAATAGTAGTTAAGTCAAAGCTAAGTTCTCCTTTCTGATCGCTCATATCTCAAAAAATTTGAATTTTATCCGATTGAATCTGGCCGTCTTCAGATTCAAGCCATAAGAAACTCTGGAATAGTGGGTCCAATTTTGAATCATGGTCTTCATTATTAATTTCGTAACTGACGAGGTCTTCTGCTGAAACATTTATGACTATTTTAATTGATCCCAAATTATCAGTCTTCGTCTCAATCACGTCAACATTTTGAATTTCGGTAGAACTAGTTTTTACCTTTACTTTTTCATTTGAACGTAACTTTTTATCAGCACCAATAAACCAACCTATAAACCCGTATGCTTCGAGATTATTAGTCATATCCAGGTCATCATCGGCCTCCGACCTTGCCAGTGTTAACTGTTCTTTATCCACCTCATCAACTGGACTAGCCTCTACTATAAAGTTGATAGAGGAAAGTGAGCCAGATGGTGCTTTAAAATCCACAACGAGATCTGTGGCTTCGAGTCCTGAGGCCGGATCTGGAACATCTAACCCTACTTTAAGTTCAACATTCAACTTGTTCACTACAAATAGAGCATTATCACCCGTCCTAATACTTGGATTTTCATTGTAAGCATTAGTCGCCTTTTGGTTTGCACGGGCTAATGATTTTTGAAAAGAATCGATTACATCTTCTAACAATGGTTTTTGCAATTGTACAGCATCCATGCCTTTAGGCAGCAGACCTTTGGAAACCTTTCTGGCTATCCTTCTTTCTATTCTTTCTTTTCTACGTTGAAGCCTTTTTTCCTTACTCATGAGTATAAGCTTATCATTCAGGTTCAGCCGCTTTTATTCTTGGTCTAGCGGTGAATTTTAAAAGTATTCTACTCGAAGCTTCTTCCTTAAAGCTATAGGTTTTAGAATAGGATGCATTAATAGAAAACGCACTGAGTCCAAATTCGACCGACCCTGATAATTGACTTGTAGTATCAACAGTAATTGCCACATTCAATTCGACTTCGCCTTCATTTATCACGAAATCGATGTCTTCACCTGCTTCATTTAGCGCATTGTTTGCCTTGGCCACTGACAGACCAATACCTTCAATTAATTTTGGGAGAGGTGCAGCCAATAATTCTTCGCTAGCCTTTGTTGCCATAGTTTTTTTACGAAAATCAAATCTTTGAATTTCAGGATCAATACCCTACCTAGGGTATTTTTCAACCTACCACCTGGTTTATTCGGTTTACTAACTCAAATTGCGTTGCCACAGGCCTTCGGTTGACAAGTAGGGTGAAATGGGGGAAATTTAGGGTCTATCTTCTGAAGTTCGGGGTCCCAAGGTCAAGCCTGGGAATCTGCATTGGGATTTCGAGACCCCGGGTCGAGTTCGGGGATCAAACGGTTATTGTTATGTTAACAAAGGGAACTAGGTTGCTTTTTTTTATGTAAGACTAATGGAATAGGTAGCGGGGAATAGGCATTTTGCTAATTTTTTTGAAGAGCTAGGCGCGTGGTACAGAATCCGGTTGATGTTCAGGCATCTGACCCAGTAGTTCGTGACTCCCTGCCTTGTCGGCAGGCAAGCGGATCAAGTCCGGGGACTTGCATGTCTTTCTTCTAAAAAAATTGACTTTATCTGTCCTTTTTCCGTATACTTAGTTGTCTTAAGCATAGCATAAAAGAAATAACCATGATATATAACGGAAAAGAAGTCGAGTTTCCGGCTGTAATGCAGATCAGTTTCTTTAAAGTAATAGAGACTTTGGAGCAGATGGCCAAAGACAAAGACAAGGATACTGCGGTCTACGCCCAACAGCTGCTGAAGGAGGTGGAAAAGCACCCGGAGCTCAAGGATGGCATTGCGGATCTGGATCAGCTAGACAAGTTAATGGGGCCTGTTAGGAAAATAACACGCGTGTTATTTCCCGATGCACTTACCACCAATGAGATCAAAGCCATCACCCCGCCCTTCTATTTCAAGCCTATTCTTACCTCTGCCCGCTTTGATAATATTGTAAAAGCTTCCGGGCAAGAGTATAACCTTGACATGAAGAACGTGGACGAAGATACTTTTTACCTGTACTGCTGCTATTTTATTTTAGGAAGTTACTACAATTTTCCGGTTCCCACCGGCGGGTCCTGGACTCAGGAGATCTTGAATAAGGATCAGGGGTTGCTTCGCACGTACAAAGTTCTCATTAATGCGGACATGTCCGAATTTATACCTACCGACAAAGCGGTAGATATCACGCATGAAGACTTTGAAGAGCTCGTGGATAATTTCGGGGATATCAAGCTTTGGAAAAAGAAATTCCCGCCTAACAGCTGGATCATGCGGGGCGTAAATGTTATGAACCTCGTGGATGTAACGCTGGATCAATCTGTGGGCGACATTACTTCAAACCTGCTCTTAAAGTCCAGCGATGCCTTTGAAAATATTCAGAATGGCATCAGGCGGCTGTTGAACAATGCGAATTTGAACATTGGCGTGCTTACCGTAGAGGATAATCAACTCATGCCACTGAACAAAGAACAGGTCCGGGGTCTGTTGCTTGATAACAACGAGTCACTAAATTGCAGCACAGATGTATGCGGC
>JBCDHA010000037.1:0-13595 GCA_038750705.1 Bacteroidota bacterium | reverse complement strand
GTAATGCCCATAGTTTCAAAATAGCCATCATTAATTTTTTGAGTTACTCCTTTTATGTCACCTCCTGCGAAACTTCTTAACCGGGCTCCATCTGCCTGTCTATCGTACATTTGATCATTCGATGGGTCACCGTTATTAAATCTATCTGTGAGAAGGAAGTATACGTTGGCGTTATTCCATACAAAAGTTTTTTCCGGTTCAGGTTCTGTAGGTGGTTCTTGTTCCTGACTTTTTTGGCCATTACATGCCATAATTGCACAGAAGAGTAAAACAGCTTTTAAATTGATTAGTCTTGCCATAGTATTGGTAAATGCATTAATTCTTGAAGGTATAAAAATTAGGTCAAAGTTTGGGCTTAAATCTATGGCCTAAAAAACAATTTGAATATCGTGCCTTGATTTAGAACTGATTCTACTTTTATATTGCCGCCATGCAGGTGCATAATTTGTTTTGATAAGCTCAGACCGATACCAGATCCTTCTTTTTTAGTAGTAAAAAAGGGCACGAAGATCTCCTGTAGCTCTTTCTCACCAATGCCAGCCCCATTATCTTCTACTTCAATTATATCAGCTTCGCCCGAATAGGCGCGCAATTTTATCTTTCCATTTTTAACGTTCTTTAATGCATGCTTACTGTTTGTAATCATATTTATCAGGACTTGTTCTATAAGGTGAGGATCAAGCTGTACGGTGAGGTCGGTAGGCCTACATTCTGCGGTAAGCTCAATGCCTGTTTTAGACAATTCTGATTTTAGCAGCTGCACTAGTTCGTCAAGTAATTCCTTAACCCGCACGGTTTCTATATTCGGTTTGCCAACCTTTGTTAGCTTACGATAGTCATCGACAAATGTCAACATACCATCGCTACGTTTTTGCACGGTTTTTAATGAAAAGCGAAGATCTCCAACCGTTTCCTCATCTAACTCTTCCAAAGGTATTTGCTTCCCGTCTTTTTCAAGCATCGAATACATGGTCTCGGTCAATGAGGAAACAGGCGTTATGGAGTTCATGATTTCATGCGTCAATATACGGATAAGCTTATGCCATGCTTCAATTTCTTTTTGTTCGATCTCTCCCTGAATGTCCTGGAACGTGATGTGGTGATATTGCTTATCCAACATTACCATGGACTTAACATCTACGGATAGTGTTCTGGTATTGCCGCCCACTTTAATTTCAATGAGTTTGCGCCCTTCATCTCCTAGCCCTTTGACTTCTCTTACAAACTGAGGGGTGAGTTCTTCGAGCCGCTGTATGGAATGAATTTCTCCTATATTCAGAAGCTTTTTTGCCGCACTATTCAGTAAAACGATTTTTTCATTATTCTCGATTGATATAATACCGATGTCAACCCTATTCACCGCTTGCTGAAGATATTGTAGCTGTGCTTCCTTCTCAATCTTCGCATCTTGAATAGCGTCTACTACTTCATCAAAGGCTTCATGTAAATCTCTAAATGATCGACCCAGTTTCGATTTTTGGAACGAAATGGAAAAGTCGTTATACTTAATTGCCATCAAAAATTTAGCAAGTTCACGATTGGTGTAGTTAATATAACGTACCATTTCAAAGATCTGAATAATAAGAACTACGCTCAGTATAATCTGATTGAAAAACAGCCGTATATCACCGAAGATCAGCGCGAGCACTACCATATTCAATAATATGAATAGGAGCCTGAGTATTACTTTAAAAGCAAAAGATTGAAATATTTTCATTCAAAATAGCTGGCTAACAACTAATGGTTATAGAAACCTCAATAGGTATGATTATAATCATCATGTAAAATGAACTAAACCCTTGAATTGACCAAAGGATTGCACCACTTTGTGGTGCTTTTAGTAGTGGTAACCTATGGACTTTTCTGCACCGCATTTACAGGAAATATTAGACAGAATAAGTGATCTTAAAGAAATCTTAAAGGACGAAGAAAATCTGTTCAATAAGGAATTGAGAAAGGCGGATGAGCAAAACAGCGCCAGCGCAAAGAACTTATTGCATTACAGGGCGCTTCGAACGGTAGATCTCACAGAATTCCAAAATGCGCTGGGTTTTATGGGCTTGAGCCGGTTGGCCAGGGCTCAACAACATGTGTACGGCAGTATCCATTGCATTGAATATATAATCAGGAGGTTATTAGGCGAAACCATGGAGGCTCCGATCGACCCGGACCTTAGCATTAAGAAAGGAATAGAAACACTCAGACTGAATACTACCAGCCTCTTAGGCCCACCAATGTTTAACAGAAGGGTGCGAATCATGGTGACCTTGCCATCAGACGCTGCCGATAACTATCAGGTGGTCAGAAATATAGTGAAAAACGGTGCAAATTGCGTTAGGATCAACTGCGCCCATGATAACGAGAACAGTTGGCTTAAAATGATTGAAAACGTAAAACGGGCTGAGTCAGAATTCGGACGTTCCGTGAGGATCGCCATGGACCTGGCCGGTCCTAAAATACGAACAGGAGGAATACAACATACCTTTAAACTAAAAGACGGAGATAGCCTGTTTGTTCACAAAGAAGACCCAATTGAAAACGAGACTTCAAAAGGGTACCATATCTCATGTGGAAGCAAGGAGTTGTTCAAGGCCATTCAACCAGGTGAACCCGTCCTTTTTGACGATGGGAAAATATCCGGAATTGTAGAGGATAAGGATGAGAATCATTTCCAGATCAAAATTAAGGGGCAACCGGAGGGAAAGAAGCTGAAGCAGGATAAAGGTATTAATGTTCCCGATACAGCGCTTAAACTTGGAGGTCTTACCGAAAAAGACAAAAAGGACCTGGCATTTGTAGTGAAACACGCAGATTTGGTTAATATCTCTTTTGTAAACACTCCTAAGGATGTAAAGGCGGTTATCAAGCAGTTGAGAGAGCTGGACGTCAAAGAAGGTTTTGGACTCGTGCTGAAAATCGAAACTAAAAAAGCTTTTGTAAACCTTACAGAATTGCTTCTTGCAGCTATGCGTTGGCACCCTTTTGGTATAATGATCGCACGTGGAGACCTGGCTGTAGAAACAGGTTGGACCAACATGGCGGTACTTCAGGTTGAGATCCTGAACATTTGCAGCGCTGCTCATGCACCGGTAATCTGGGCTACCCAGGTGTTAGAGAGCCTTGCTAAGAGAGGCGTACCCTCCAGATCGGAAATCACCGATGCCGCTGCATCTCTAAAAGCGGAGTGTGTTATGTTAAACAAAGGTCCTTACATTTTGGATGCCATTCGAGCCTTAGATAAAATTCTAACAGATATGGAATTGTACCAGTCAAAGTCGTCTTCACTGTCACCAAAGCTTGCCATTGAGACTAATTTGATTTAATGGGAAATATACGTATATTTATAAATATATTATACGTATTACTATAATGGACACTAAACTCACGCTTAAGCTGGATAAAGACATCATTGAAAAGGCGAAAGGCTACGCGGCATCACAGAATAAAAGCTTATCTCGTTTAATAGAGTCTTACTTGCAATCTCTTGTGTATGAGAAAGAGGCTGCGGCCGAACCCAAAATATCTCCGTTCGTGAAAAGTATGAGATCAGGAGTAAGTGTTCCTTCTGACATAGATTATAAAAAGTTACGGGGTAATTACCTGGATGAGAAGTACAGGTGAAAAGATTGTTTCTTGATACTAATGTTGTAATAGACCTTTTAGGTGAGAGACTTCCATTTTACAATTCGATGGCTGTAATAGCTTCTATGGCGGACAGAAAGGAGGTTGAATTAGTTATATCGGCCCTTTCATTTTCAACTGTATATTATGTACTGTCCAAATATGAGAACCCTACTAATGTAAGGTTGAAACTAAGTAAAATGAAGACGTTAAGTGAGATTTCAGATTTGACCGATTTAATACTAGAGAAAGGATTGATTTCAAACTTTAGTGATTTTGAAGACTCCCTTCGGTATCATAGTGCCCTTGAAAAAAAATGCGACATAATTATAACGAGAAATGCAAAGGATTTCAAAAAGTCAGAATTACCATTGATGACTGCTGATGAATATTTAGCCAGTATAAAATAATCTCACGAACTATATACCATGTTTGCTCATTCGCCTGTACAGCGCAGTTCTGGTTAAGCCCAGGATTTCGGCTGTTTTTGTAACGTTCCCTTTATTTGCCTCTAATGATGCCAATATAAAGTCTCGTTCGGCTTCATCGAGTGTTTTAGACTTTCCTTGCTCTAATTTTACGGGCGTTGCATTATTGATCAGCAAGTCTACGGTGCTAATAACATCCTGTTCACTTAGAATAACTGCGCGCTCGATAGCATGCTGAAGTTCCCGGATGTTTCCCGGCCATTGGTATCGGGTAAGCTTCTCAATGATGCCTTTTTCGATAGACAATCGAGGCTTCTGGTACTTTCTTTTGTAAAGTTTCAGGAAATGTTCTGTGAGAAGTGGAATGTCTTCAATCCTTTCTTTTAACGAAGGGAGTCGGATTTCGACCGTATTGATCCGGTATAAGAGGTCTTGCCGAAACCGTTGATCATATACCATATCATACAACGGCATGTTTGTGGCGCAAACAAGTCTGAAATCGGCAGGTATTTCTTTACCGGAACCTACGCGCATTACCTTTTTACTCTGTAGAACCGTGAGCAACTTAGCCTGCAATGGCACAGATAGGTTGCCAATCTCATCGAGGAAAACAGTGCCTTTAGAGCCGAGCTCAAACCTACCTGCTTTATCATGTTTGGCATCTGTAAAAGCTCCTTTTACATGGCCAAAAAGCTCACTCTCAAAAAGGGTTTCCGTAATAGCGCCCAGGTCCACATTTATAAATACTTCCTCATTACGACCGGACCGGTTGTGGATTGCACGTGCTACCAGCTCTTTACCGGTACCATTTTCACCTAATATTAAAACCTCAGCATCTGTTTTCGCCACTTTGTTTATGAGGCTCTTTACCTGTTTTATAGCGGCAGAGTTACCGATAAAGTCTTCGTATTCCTGACTGGTTTCTTGGGCTAATACCCTACTGGTTTCCTTCAGCTGTGCCACCTGTTTTTTAGATTGTCGCAATTCCAGGGCAGAGGATATAGTTCCGAGGAGCTTTTGGTTCTTCCACGGTTTGAGTACAAAGTCGCTCGCCCCATTTTTCATGGCTTTAACGGCCAAATCTACTTCGCCATAAGCGGTAATTAGAATAACCACCACTTCAGGATCGAGCTCCCGGATCTTTGATAAATAATAGAACCCTTCTTCGCCGTCGTTAACGCCTCTTTTGAAGTTCATGTCTAACAGAATGACATCGTACTCTTTGATCTGAAAATAACCTGGAATTTTTTCAGGATCTTCTTCTATGTCTACGCTCGAGAACTCCTGCTTGAGAAACATTCGGGCGGTCTCGAGCACATCGCGGTCATCATCAACAATAAGAATGTTAGCATTGGTTTTCATAAAGACCAAGTTATCAAAACTGTATCGTTTTTGTATCACTTGGGTGTATCAAAAACGATACAGTTATCAATGCATCCATTTGTTAAAATGTCCATTTTATGCTTCAAAGCTACTTTTCATATGATGGCATAGCGTTTGGCAAGTAGAAATCAAAATAGTTTGCTATGTTCAACAACTATATCAAAGTAATACTTCGAAACCTTGTTAAGAATAAGTGGTTTTCATTGATCAACGTATTAGGTTTGACGGTTGGTCTTACCTGTAGCCTAATCATCTACTTATACATAAGTCAGGAGCTAAGCTATGATAACTTTCATAATGATAGCGACCGCATTTACAGGATCACCAGATCATCTGAGACCTCAAGTGGCATCGACTATGAGGCCGCTGTTCCTTATCCGCTTATTAATGTTCTTCCAACGGATTTTACCCAATTTGAGGTGGCAACGCAGGTCCATGCCGACGATCAGATCCTGGCTACCTACAATGGAGCTAAGCATGTTATAGATAACGTGATATTCGCTGATTCAAACTTTTATGATGTATTTACTTTTCAGGTAATTAGCGGTAATCCTAAGGTGAGTCTCGGGCAGCCGAATACTTGTTTCATCACTTCTAAGCTGGCATCGATATTATTTTCCAACCAAGATCCACTTGGAAAGAAGTTCAAGCTTCAGAATGAGCTTGATTTGGAAGTGGTAGGACTCATTGAAGAAACCCCGCTAAATTCACATTTGCAGTTCGATGTGGTTGTTTCGTATCCATCGTTTTCGGAGGAATATTTTGGGCTTCCCATTGATCGGTGGTCACTTTCTGCATCAGGATTTGCCTACGTAAAAACGTTGCCCAAGGCATCTTTAGATAAGGTAAATGAAGAGTTTGAGACGGTCATCAATAAATACTATAGCGAAGATGATGCTGAAGGAAGGAAGTTCTACCTGCAGCCGTTAAAGGAGATTTATTATGACTCCAATTGGTACTCAAATGCCGCAGATAATACCACTCTGTGGTCATTGGGGGTAATAGGCATTTTTATAGTTCTTGTCGGTTGTGTCAACTTTATAAACCTTTCGTCAGCCCTTGCCTTGAAAAAGTCGAAGGAGGTGGGTATCAGAAAAACACTAGGCGCCGCTAAACGGCAATTAGTGAAGCAATCGCTATCCGAAACCTTCCTGGTATCTATGCTTTCCGGACTTTTGGCCATAGGTTTAACTGAGCTACTCATTCCAATTTTTAATTCATATTTCTCCGTTGAACTTATTCTAAATGTCTTATCAGACACCAATGTTCTCATGTTTTTGATTGCGGTAATAGTGCTTGTCACACTTCTGGCAGGCCTTTACCCGGCTTTTGTTCTTAGTGGCTATAGTCCCGTAAAAGCATTAAAGAACAACATGAAAACCCCATCTTCAGCAGCATTGGTGCTAAGGAAGACATTAATTGGAGGTCAGTTTGTGATTAGTCAAATTCTGATCATTTGTACCATCATAGTTGCCAATCAGATGGAATATTTCAGGTCCAAACCTTTAGGTTTTGATACCGAAGCAGTTTTAAACGTAGGATTACCGGATAACGACGAAGATAAACTCAAGCGTTTTCGAGATCAATTAATGGCCAATAACAACATAGATAATTTGTCTTTTTCCGTGGGCGCTCCGTCTTCAGCAAACAATGTGAACAGCAGTTTTTATCTGGCGGCAGAAGGAAAAGAAAATAAACATGATGCTGAATTCAAAATAGCTGACTATCACTATTTAGAAACCTACGGACTGAACCTGAAATACGGGCGGTGGTTTGATCCAAGTCAGGAGGCTTTGGTAATGGAGCTTTTTGAAATGGATGATGAGGACAGGGGTAATAGGACTATTAGTTATGTGGTAAATGAAACTGCTACTAAAAGGCTCGGATTCTCAGATCCTTCGGATGCTGTTGGTGAGGTAATAGTAACCGGAGTGGGAGATCTTTCCGGTGTCATCATTGGTGTCACGTCTGACTATCACATGAAATCACTGCACCGGGAAATTGAACCTATGGTTATGTTAAATTGGGCCTACTTTTACCTTGATGCGGGTATCAAGGTATCTACAAATGATATTTCAGGGACTATATCTCATATTGAAGATGCGTATGATAAACTTTTTCCGGATGAAATATTCAATTATACCTTCCTGGATGATTCTATCGCTTCTTTTTACGAAAAAGAAGAGAGAACCTACAGTCTTTTCACTTTATTCTCGATCATTTCTATTCTTATCTCCTGTCTTGGTCTTTTAGGAATGATCTCTTTTGTGGTGGCACAACGTACCAAGGAGATTGGAGTAAGAAAGGTTTTAGGCGCCAAGGTGAGTATAATCGTTGGCCTTTTTTCCAAAGACTTTATGAAGTTAGTAGGGATAGCTTTCTTTATCTCTACACCTGTAGCCTGGTACATTATGAACATGTGGCTTCAGGATTTTGCTTATGGTACTACCATACAGGTATGGGTATTTGGTTTGGCGCTGATCATTTCCGGACTTATAACCTTTATTACTATCAGTGTTCAGTCCATAAAAGCGGCTGTTGCTAACCCTGTTGATGCTTTGAGAGACGAATAATTATAGAAACATGCTAAAAAATATCTTAAAAATATCTTTTCGAAACTTAAGTGGTAATGCCGGTCACTCATTGATAAATGTGCTCGGCTTAAGTATTGGGATTACTTCAGCACTGATCATTGCTTCTATTATTCGTTTTGATATGAGCTTTGATAACTACCATGAATTTAAGGATCGGACATACCGCCTGGTAACGGACGATGTGACCAAGGAAAGAAGACCTGACTCCGGTACTCCTTATCCATTACGGTTGGTCTTTCAGGATGATTTTCCGGAGGTGGAACATCTTACAATGGTGGATAATAACATGCTGAGTGGGCTTGTTTCAGTAACTACGAATGCCGGTGAAACTATTTATGAAGAGGACGCCAATAATCAGGCTTTTGTAATGCCCGATTTCTTTAAAATGTTCCGAAGAGACTTCCTGGTGGGCGATTCCGAGAAGGTATTTGAGAATGGCAATTCGGTAGTGCTGTCTAAAACGTTAGCCGAAAAGTACTTTGGTGATCACATATCGGCTGTAGGCCAGGTCATTAAAATTGAGAATTTACTTGAATTGACAGTTACGGGTGTAATCAACGATGCTCCAATGAATACGGATCTTCCATTTAACATGCTTATTTCTTTTGATGCCGGCGGAGAGGAGCGCATTTGGAAATCCTGGGATTCAAGCTCCAGTTCGGTACAGTGCTATTTTACGTTAAGAGAAAACGCGGATGTAGATGAGTTTGGAGATAAAATCATTGATTATATCCATAAGCATATGCCGGAGGGTCATCCAGCCATAGAAAAGTCATACGCCCAGCCACTTTCAGACATCCATCACAACCCGGACTACAGTAATTATAATTGGCGTGTGTCTACTGAGGAAGAGATACTTACACTATTTATTGTGGGACTGCTACTCATCTTAGCTGCCAGTATCAACTTTATCAACCTAAATACTGCCCAGGCAATAAAAAGGTCTAAAGAAATTGGTGTGCGTAAGGTCCTGGGAAGTGGCAGGGGCTATCTTGTAGTGCAGTTCCTAAGCGAAGCCGCCTTAATAACTTTTGCGTCTATACTTATTTCTTTAGGAGTAATGGAAGTGGCTCTCATAGCCATAGAGGATATTATAGGTTATCCGCTACCCTCCACCAGCTACGACGGATTGCTGTTTTTGATTTTGAGTGGGCTTTTTGTGTCTGTTACTATTTTGGCCGGACTATACCCGGCGGTAGTTGTATCCGGATACCAACCCATTGAAGCTTTAAAAAATAAGATATCGTTAAGCTATAAAAACGGATTTTCTCTTCGTAAGTCACTTATCATTATCCAACTTCTGATTTCGCAGGTGTTGGTGGTCTGTGTAATAGTAGTCAGTCTCCAGATAGACCATTTTATGAAAACACCCATTGGAGTGGACACCGAGGCCGTTGTAGAGTTTAGAATACCCACTCCGGAAGATGTAGATCTGGTTGCTTTTCAAAATTTATTAAAGCAGCAAGCTGGTATTTCTAATATAACTTTCTCCAACACCGGAACCAGCTCTGATAATACCTGGGGTGGTCAGGCCAGGTTTAGCAATGAGGACGAAGTAGTAAATGAGCGGGTTCATGTTAAACTCATCGATGAACATTATCTGGATACGTACGGCCTGGAGCTTGCTGCCGGTAGAAATGTGGTGATGGACACCATACCACGTTTTATAATCAATGAAACAGCTATGAAGGCTTTTGGGATCAATGATCCTGAGCAAATACTAGGAACAACAATGAACGTTTGGGGTAATGATGGGACCATTATCGGAGTTGTCAAAGATTTTCATACCGAGTCCTTGCATGAACCGGTTTACTCTACGGCACTTTGGGTTAGAACTAATGGATACTATTTGGGAGCTGCCAAATTGGTTGGAAGCGATTGGGCCCGGACTATTAATACCATCCAAAAAGAATGGGAAAAAATATTTCCTGGCTATATTTTTAGCTACACCTTCCTTGATGATAGAATTGCGAGATTTTATGAAGGGGAGAGACGCACGGCCAAAACCTTCACCATTTTTGCCCTTATTGCCATCTTTATTGGGGCCATGGGTCTTTTTGGACTTATTTCCTACCTGGCCAGCACCCGGAGGAAGGAAATAGGCGTACGGAAGGCCTTGGGTGCCCGGGTAGATCAAATCGTGGGCCTATTGTCTTTTGACTTTGCCAAACTCGTGCTGCTGTCTTTTGTTATTGCTGCACCTCTTTCGTGGTACTACATGAATGAATGGCTTGCTCGTTTTGCCAACCGCATTGAAATCAACGGTTGGATCTTCCTGCTGGCTTTGACCTGTTCACTAACTGTGACACTTCTCACAGTTGGATATCGCTCATTGCGAGCAGCTTCTGTTAATCCGGTAAATAGCTTAAAAGATGAATAACTGATTTAGTCATGTTTAAGAACTACATAAAAACGGCGTTTCGCTACCTTATTAAGAATAAGGCCTTTTCTTTTATCAACATAGTAGGTATGGCTACGGGGCTGGCTTGCGTGCTCATCATTGTGAGTTATGTAAGACTTGAGCTGAGTTATGATGACTTTCACACGAATAAGGAATCTATCTACAGGGTGGCTGTCAATTGGGAAGATGACGGCCAACGCGTGAACTCGGCCATGAATCACGCACCACTGGCAGATGTTTTGAAAGAATCGCTTTCCGGAATAGTAAATACCGTTAGGATTTACCCTAGTCCTATAGTTGGAAGCGCAGACAAACAAAATAAGATCAATGAACCCGGGTTTATATTCGCAGATTCCACTTTTTTCAGGGTATTCACATTCGAAGCCATTAAGGGTGATTTAGTAAATGCCCTGGATGTGCCTTTTTCCGTAGTGCTTAGCGAGAGTGCCGCAATTCGACATTTTGGTTCTACAGATGTTCTGGGTGAGGTATTCTATTACGAGGATGACCGCAGGCAACTGCCATTTACAATTACCGGAATCATGGCCGACCTGCCGGATAACACGCACTTCAACTTTGATATCATTGGCTCTTTCAATTCAATGGATCAATTCATGTCATGGTATAATAACTGGCATCATCCGCCAATATATGTATATGCCCAGGCACAACCGGATAAGCAGATAACCGACCTGCAGGAGGAGGTTAATGAGTTCGTTTATCCCCGGCTTCCTGACTATGTACAAGCAGAAAATCGTGTTTTTACTCTCCAGCCTTTAACAGATATTCATCTGCATTCTGACCTTGAGAATGAATGGAAAGCCAACTCACAATACCTCTATGTAAAAATATTCATTGTAGTGGCGGTATTTATCCTGATTATAGCCTGCCTTAATTATGTAAACCTGGCTACGGCCAGATCATTGCAAAGAGCGAAGGAGGTGGGCATGAGAAAAACGCTGGGTGCCTCAAGAAACCAACTTATATTTCAGTACCTGGGAGAATCATTTTTAACTACTCTGCTTGCGTTTGCTTTAGCCTTTGGCTTGGGCGAGCTCGTGCTTAAATATTATTTTCAATCCATTATCGAGCAGGAGCTATCCATGGATTTTCTATTGGGTATTTCAGGAGTAACCGCTTGCTTTCTTGTTTACTTCGCCATTTCAGTACTTTCAGGTATTTACCCTGCTTTATACTTATCAGGCTACAAACCTATTAAGGCGCTAACCAAAACACATGAGAAACCGGGAAGCAGCTTTTCTCTAAGGCGCTCTATGGTAGTGTTCCAGTTTTTTATTTCCAGTGTGCTGATAGCGGGAACTATTCTGGTAAGTCGGCAGACTGAATTTCTCAGAAATAAAGACCTGGGCTTTGATAAAGAAAGCATAATTGCCGTAAAGTTGGGTGACAAAGTGTCTCAGACCAATTATCGTGTTCTCAAGGCTGATATAGAAAGAGAGACAAATGTTGAACGTGTGGCGCTCTCCGCGGCGCTTATGGGCAGCAATAACTTTTATGGGTTTGAGGTGCGTCCTGAGGGCACCCCTGAAAATGTGGAGTATTCATTGAAAACTCTCGGTGTGGGCGAAGACTTTCTGGCTACCTATGGAATTCAAGTGCTACAAGGCCGCGATTTCTCAAATGACATACTAACAGATGAGCGGGAGGCTATTATTTTGAATGAGGCCGCAGTCAAGAAATTGAACTGGAAGGAGCCAATAGGCAAGGAGTTTGAGCTTACGGTATATACCGGTCGTGCAGACCTACGAAAGGGAAAAGTAATCGGTGTGGTCAAAGATTTTCACTTTGCTTCTCTCTACAATAGGGTAGAGCCGCTGGTAATTTATGTAAACAAACACCCTTATTACAGTGATTATCTCTCGGTTAGGTTTAGTGGTGGTAACCTGGAGAATAATGTGAAAATGCTTGCGGAGAGATGGAAATCTTTTAACGAGGACAGGCCTTTCGAGTACTATTTTGTAGATGAAGAATTAGATAAATTCTACAAGAATGAAGTTAGAAAGTCCGGTATTTTTCAGTCGTTTTCATTTTTATCCATTTTTATTTCATGCCTGGGCTTGCTGGGCATCTCTGCTTACAGTTTGCAACTACGCACGAAAGAAGTAGGTATTCGAAAGGTTTTAGGGGCAGGCATGTCAAGTATTCTGAACCTGCTGTCAAAAGAATACCTGGTAATGGTGCTTGTGGCAAATGTAATAGCCATTCCCTTTGTGTGGTACTTTGGTCAATCATGGCTTAATTCTTTTGAATATCGCACAAACCTAAGTTTCGGTATTTTCTCCAGCGCCCTGCTTATAGCCCTTGTTCTAGCTGCAGGCACAGTATGTTTTCAGGTAGTAAAGACCGCCCTGATGAACCCGGTTAAAACATTAAAAGACGAATAACACAACTCAAAATAAAATGATCAAAAACTATCTCAAAACCGCCTTAAGAAACTTACTAAGGAACAAAGTCTACGTAGGTGTGAATGTGCTGGGCCTATCACTTGGTATAACGTGTAGCATAGTGCTTACCCTGCTGGCGTTTTATTTTACCGGCTTCAATACGTTTAATGAAAATTATGATCGGATCTATCGTATTGTAAACAGCTCTCAGGATGGCGCCGGGGGTGAGATGGATTACCAGCCTGGGGTTCCCTTACCTTTGCCTGAAGCAGTTAGACTGGATTTTCCTGAGTTTGAGCAAGTAGTATTTACTTCTGATCACTATGGGGAAACACATTTTACCATTCATCCTAATGCCGAAATACCGCAGTATTTTGAGCTCAATGACAACAGATTTGTGTATACCGATGGAGGCTATTTCAAAACTTTTACCTACGAGTGGCTGGAGGGAAATCAGGAAACAGCTCTGCAAGGTCCTAACAAAGTTGTACTCTCCAGGTCGGTAGCTGATAAGTTTTTTCCCAAGGGAAATGCTATAGGAGAAACTGTCATTTTCAATAAAACCACCTCTTTTGAAATAAGTGGTATTGTTTCTGACCCGCCGGAGAACTCGGATATGCCATTTGATGTGATCTTCTCTTTGGCTACTATGCAAGATAGATTGGACCGGGCAAAGTGGAATAGTGTCAGCAGCAGTGACCAGTGCTACGTCTTGTTAAATCAAGGTGAAGATCCTGCTAAGTACGAAGCGCGACTAGAGCAG
>JBCDHA010000036.1:0-13611 GCA_038750705.1 Bacteroidota bacterium | reverse complement strand
GAACTGCCCTTTAGGGAATTTAAAGGGCGTTTTTAGCGAATGATTCCAAATCAAAAAATTTTTTCTCCGACGCCAGTGATTCGTTATGACTTTTTTATCCTGAAAAAATAAAGCTAGTGCCCTGTAAATGCCGCTGCCCTAAGCATACCCGGAACAACCGATTGAGGTCAATACAGAATTTTAGAAAGAAAATAGCATTGGGTACCATTGATCACAGTACCGGCAAAAGTTAAAAACACTACCTATCGGGAAGATCCATCGCATGAATCGTTAATTTAATGAGCGGCAATCTGGCTTTTTCACTGTTTTACTCATGTTTTTTATTCATCCTATGGTTTGATTCTGGTTTTTGTAGTGTACTGAGACCATTGATTACCGAATGTTGTGGGCATCCAACCCTAATAAATTATTCATAGCTGCCGTATGATTACAAGGCAAGTACCCGGGGGTGATTTTCCAAGCTAAGAACAAGAAACATTTGCTTAAAACAACCAGGTAAAATTAGCGTCGCCACTCAGGGAAAACCTGACCACTGAAGGGCACTACCTATGACCATTAATAGAACAGGGATACGGAGTTTCTGGCTATTTTAATTTCTGCCGCCGTTCAAAACTCTTCAAATGAGTCACTCGTGATTGGAATGTCTAATGTATTTTTCGATTACTACAGCAGTTATAATTACCATATAAAACTGACCAATTAAACCCACAAGAATGGCCGCTTTTTGAGCCACGGGTACAACAGGAACTATTTCACCATATCCTATTGTCAAAAGCGTAATATAAGCGTAGTACATC
The DNA here is from genome assembly GCA_038750705.1 of Bacteroidota bacterium. Classification (GTDB taxonomy): domain Bacteria; phylum Bacteroidota; class Bacteroidia; order Cytophagales; family Cyclobacteriaceae; genus Fulvivirga. The sequence continues at coordinate 12,814 of JBCDHA010000036.1, read as the reverse complement.
ATGGCATCAGTCCTTATTTCAAGCTGATTACTATCTAACAAATTACCTTGAAATGCCCCCGGGTGAGCAAGCTCAATAGACATAAATAAGAAAAACCCCAAAAGGCCTAATGAAATATATCCGGTGATCAAACCCATTACAACATTCTGATCAACAAAATTGGCTCGCCAAACCTGTTTAATTATGTTGAAGGTAACAACGGTGTAAAACATAAAGTAAATAGGCAATCTGAGAAAAATAGTATCCGGATGTGATCTCGATAACATGGTATTTCCAAATGCAATTGCCGACACCACAAATAGTGCGATAAAAAACCACATAAGCTTCTTATTGCCCGATATAAGGAGAATACCGGTAGCAATGTTCAGCATGAGAAGAACAGGTTGAATTGTTTCTTCAAATAACTCGACCGGAAAAAAAAGAGACCCAAACAGAATTGCCGTTTGGGTCGCCAAAAAAAGGTAAAAGCGGTTCTTATACATTTCACGCATCATAAGCGAATGTTTATGATGCTTCGTCCACATTGTATGTATAGTCCTTGTAGCTCAATTTAAACACCAAGCTATAAAAAGCAGGTATAAAGAATAAGGTAATAATTGTTCCAAACAATAGCCCTATCATGATTACAACGGCCAACCCTTCCCACATTGGTCCACCTCCTAAATAAAGTGGAATCATTCCCAACACGGTGGTAGCTGTTGCTAGTACAATAGGTCTGAATCGTTGTAAGCATGCCGTTATAACCGAATCTTTTTCTGTTCGCTTGTATTTATTCTGTTCTACTTCTATCCTGTCCACAAGTACAATGGCATTATTAATGATAATACCAGCCAATGAAATCACTCCCAAAAATGGCATGAAACCAAAATTTTGTTGAAAAATTAAAAGGCCTGCCGCAACACCCGTTAAGGCCAGGGGAATGGTTAAGGCCACCATTGTCATTTTTCTGTAAGAGTTAAACTGTAACATGAGCAGAAGTAGTATTCCAAATCCGGCTAATGGCAAATACTTGGCAACTGAGCCCATGTTTTCAGAAGTATCTTTTTGATCTCCGGCAAATTCGTACTCATAGTAAGGCGGCCAGGTTTTCTTTTGCTCATCTAACCACGGAGTAATATCTGCCAATATTTCACTGGCATTACCCCCTTCTTGTAGTTCAGACTCTGCGGTTATGGTTCGGTCAATGTTAAATCGCTTAATTTTCGAATATTCCCATACCGGTTTAACACGTGCTACCTGCAAGATTGGAACACTCTGGCCTGTACTTTGCACATATACATTAAGCGCCTCAACGTCTGCCAGCGTCAGTTGCTGGCTTTCTTCACTCCTCATATTAATGGGAATCGACTCATCTTCTTCTCTAAATCTACCTGTTTCCACTCCACTCAGTACGGTCTCCAAAGAGGTGGCAATATCACTATTGGATACACCGGCCTGACGCGCTCTTGTCTGGTTGATTTCTATTTCAAATTTTTTAGTTTTCGGGCCCCAGTCGTCTTTCACATTTTTTGTTGTCGGGTAACTCAGCAATTTAAGTTTAATGGATTCGGAGATCCTGGCTAATTCATCAGGATCATCTCCTGATACTTTAATTTCTATAGGAGTACTACCCGGCCCAACCGCCAAAGAGCTTACTTTAATATCGGAATCAGGAAAGTTTGAAAAACAATAATTATCAAGTTTATTGATCATCTCCTGATTATCATCGCCGTGGGTGGTATTAATTAAAATATGACCGTAATTCGAGTTTGCCTCGTCAGGTTGATACCCCTGATCGTATGATTCAGGACCTTCGCCAATGTATGAAGACCAGGAAACAATTCCCCTTTCCGGCTTTTCGGGCCCTTCTACCCATAATTCTTCTTGAATGTATTGGTCGATCTGATCAATCACCTCGGCCGTGCGCTCTATTTTAGTTCCTTGTAGCAGGTTAATATCAGCAGTAATCATATTTCGATCACTATCTTCCATGAAAACAAAAGGAATTTTACCGAAAGCATAAATTGCCAGAATACAACTCCCAAAAATGGCTAATAATACGATTGCTTTACTTTTTAATGCAGATAGAATCAAACTCTGGTACCCTTTCTTCATAGTCGCAATTATTTTGTCGACAACCGAAGGTTTAGCATCTGCAGATTTAACTTTCAAGAATATATAACAGAACAATATAATGATCGTGAGCGAGATCAGCCATGACGAAATTAAAGCGATGGATATCACAAGAAAGAGTGGGCCCACAATGTCGCCCATTATGGTTTCTGCCAGGTAGAAAGCCGAAAAGGCAACAGAAGTAGTTAAAGTGGAAATCAACAGTGGCACAAATAGCTCCGAGCAAGCTTCAATGGCTGCTTTCTTTTTCTCTATTCCCTCTTCTATCTTTACCATAATGGTTTCAGCCACCACTATCCCATTGTCCACCATCATTCCTAAAGCCATAATCAAGGCAGCTAAAGACACTTGGTTAATTCCTATAGAAAAGGAACCCATCATAAAAAATGTGGTAAGTATAACCAAAGGGATTAAACTGGAAATGATCAATCCTGTCCTAAACCCGAGGAAAATGAGCATAACAGCCGCTACAATAGTGACCGACTGAAAGAGGTTTTCCATAAATTCATCGATCTTTCTTTGTATGAAAATGTCTAATCTGGAAAGATAAGTTACCTCAATACCCACAGGTAATCGCTCTTCCCATCTATCCATTAAAGCGAGAACTTCTTCTCCCAAAGCAAGAATGTTTGCATTTGACTTCAATGAAATGTGAAGAGAAAGAGCATTTTGGCCGTTAACAGTAACTATTTGTTTTGCCGGTGTTATGTACCCGCGGCTCACCGTTGTAATGTCCTGAAGACTTACAACATCACCCTGGCTGCCCACAGGCACCAGCATTTCTTCTATTTCTTCTACAGAATCAAAATTTCCCGTTGGCTCCAGTACCAATCGCTCATCATATACATTGATCTCACCACCAGAGCTTAAAATGTTAGTAGCGGAGATCAACTCAGACAATTGACTGGTAGTTATACCAAATTCTCTAAGTCGGGCGTCATCAAAATCCACAAATATTCTTTCATCCTGATCTCCACCTATGATCACTCTTTTCGAATCATTCAAGGCAATTAAATCATCCTGAATATCATCAGCATAATCCTTTAACTCTTCATAGCTATATCCATCGCTGGTAAGCCCGATAACAATACCATACACATCGCCAATTTCGTTATCGTCCAGAAAGGGAACTACTCCGTCGGGCAGACCGTCAATTTCGTTTAGCTTTCTTCTAAGCTTGTCCCAAACCTCCTGCATATCTTCCGGTCCTACGGTCTCTTTTAGTTCAACCGCCACAATAGACATACCGGATCTGGATGTACTGGTTACCTCTTTCAATTCAGGAAGCTCTTGTACTTTTTCTTCCACCTTTTTGCTAACCAAAAGTTCAACCCGCTCCGGCGCAGCGCCTGACCAAACGCTTATAACGTTTGCATTTCTTACTGTATAAGGAGGAAAACTGTCCTTTGAAAGCGACAAGTACAGTACCACTCCCATCAAGAGAATGGTCGCGAGAATCAAAGATGTGATTCGATTCTTTTCAATTGCTATTTGAGCTAAATTCATTTTAATTCAAGAGTTTAACTTTCTGACCATCTAAAAGAATGTGTAATCCCGCTGCTGCAATTTTCTGCCCTTCCGTTAGGCCATTCACTATCTTAAATCCATTGGTAGTTAATTCCCCAACTTCTATTGTCTGTTTGGTTGCCAGAAAAACTTCAGGATTCTCGGTTTCTTCTAAAGCAAATACATAATTCCCTTCTTCGTCTTCACCTACGGCATAAACCGGTACGGTAAGAACCGGTTCGGTATCAGCCGATCCAAAGGTAAGGGTAGCAGATGCGGGCATGCCAGGTCTTAAATTACTGTTATTTTCATCTAACTTGATGACCACAGGATATACACCGGCGCCAGAGGAGGAATAACCCACTTCCGTTACTGATCCTGAAATCACATTATCATTAATTTCTACTTCCGCCTTTTGTCCGTTAGTAATCATTGAAATAAAACTTTCCGGCACACCTATACTTATTTCAATGTTAGCGTCTTCAGCATCCATAACTACAATAGTTTGCCCGGCATTAACATACTCGTTAACCTCAGACGCCACGGAAGAAATAACACCTGTTAAAGGAGCTCTAATGCGCGAGTATTCAAATTCAGACTCGGTTAGCCCCAGCTCTTTCACTGCTGTTTCATAAGACGTTTGTGCATTCGCAAAAGCTGTTTTGGCATCTTCGTAATCATCAAGTGAAGCACTTTGAGATTGGTAGAGTTCTTTCGTCCTTTCCAGATCAGATTTTGTGTTCTGCATTTCAATTTTTGTGCTTTGAACGTTGGCTTTTGCCTTTTGGTAGGTAAGTTCAACATCTTTCATATCCAGTCTGCCCAAAAGTTTGCCTTTTTGCACCCGATCTCCCACGTCGGCATCTAACATGGTTATAAGACCGCTTAAGCGAAAACTAAGGTTAGTCTCGGTTCCGGACTGAGCGGTTCCGGTAAATGTTCTTTGCTGAAGTCCTCCACGAAGTGAGATCTCCTCGTATTTAACTGGTCTTATTCTTACTTCTTCCGTCGTTTTGCTGCCACAACTCATGGCCACGAGTAAAAAGATTACGGATGCAAGATGATTAGGTAAATTAGTTTTCATGATTAGTGTGTTTTCAATTTAGAAATACCTTCTGCTGATATTCACGCTTAAAGTTTAATTATCATAATTGGACAAGAATTCCTGATACCTCTCTGCTATTCCCGCGAGTTCCTCGGCAGAGGAAAGCATACTGTAGAACCCAATGTTATTCTCAAGAGTGACAAAAGCCACTAAATAATTATACACTGAATTGTTGAAGCTTAATTTAGTTTCGAGGGCAGTATTTTGAGCATCAAAAAGATCGATTACCGCAACCGTTCCCTGCCTGTACTTATCTTGTATGATGAGGAAGTTTTTCCATGAATTATCAGCGGATATCCTCGAAAAATCGATGTTAGTTCTGCTTGTAACCACATCTATTATGGCATTTTTTACATTGAATTTCAAAACATTATCAAAGTCATTCAAACCTAATTCAAGCTGTTTTAATTGGATTTTGGAAGTTTGAATATCATAACGTCTTCTATTTCCATCAAATAGCGGATAAGATAAATTTAGCCCAACCGACCAATTCGAATCAAAAAAGTTACTCATATCCGTCTCTACAGAACCCGCTCCTGATCGATCAAGAACCTCGCTTTGCGTAGCTCCAAAAGAAAGTGTTGGCGTGTAGTACGCTCTCTTGTTTCCTTTAAGCTGTCTTTCAGTGGCTGCAATATTTGCCTGAAATTCTTGTCTTGGGGGGTAATTTCTTATGGCTTCTTCAATCAGAAAATTTGAAGTTTTCCTGATGTCATCCGGCCCTACAATATCTCCGGCTACCGGGTTGTTCTCAAAAAAGTTATACAATTCTCCTTCAAGGGTTACATCTTCCACATTAAATTCTTCCCCCAGCGTATTGTTAAGAAATACATTCAAATTTATTTTTGCTACCAATAAGCTGGTCTGATCTTCAATTAAAGTTTGAGTGGATTCCGCCACCTCAGACTCCCATCTGTAAACATCTGAACTATTTGTTTGACCTATGTCTCGCCGTAGTTGCGCCAATTCAAGATTTTTTTTCAGAAGTTCAAGGTTTTCACGTTGAATCTTAATATTTGACTGGACTAAGAGTATATCAAAATAAGCCGCATATACACCTAAAATAACATCATTAATCTCCTGCTGGGTCGCATATTTCTGAGCTTCCAACAGGTATTTCTGAATGCCAATATTAGCAGATACATTTTCAGAGTAAAGCACTTGGTTAAGTTCCAATGATTCAGTGGTCGTGCGCTCAGATTGGCCTATGAATTCGCTTGTTGATCCCTCATTAATTTGGGTGTAGTCTAAGCTTCCTGTTAAGGTTGGTAAATAGTCTGAATTTGCTGTTTTTACATCCTGCTCTACCAATTCGATATCTTTCTGGGAGATCTGTATGCCCAGGTTTACTTCCAGGGCTTTTTTCATCAATTCACTTAACCCATACGTAGTAATCTCCTCGTCGCCAAAATCACTATTGATGAGATTGGCAGTAAATAAACTTTGAAAAGAAGGGGAATAACCTATTTTATAGGTGGTTTCTAAATTAAGGAACAATTGTTTTTTGTAATCAAGTGTTACGGAGAGGTTTTCGACCGGCACACCTAAACCTATCTCATCGATCATAATGGCAAGCTTCCGGATCAGAGAACCGTACCCGTCATCTGCCGTAACTGAAGACATGATACCCATGGAAACATAGTCTTTTCTAAGGGTATATGAAGGTATTTTTTTGTTAACCAAAACCTGGGCAATTTCTTCAACCTGGGCATCGTCAAATTCATAGATAGAGGCCACAAGCGCAGCGTCTGTGCCGTCGGGTATGGTTTGAAGTGACTGTTCTATATTATCACCGGCAAGTACCAGGTTAATTTCCGAATTAAATTTTTCAGACATTTCCCTGAGTTTGACGTTAGCTTTTTCCACATTTATAATCAATGGATTTTTATCGTGTACGATAATAGCAAGTTTCTTGAACTTGACCAGTTCGTAAAAATTAGTAAGTTCATCTTCTATATCCCTGGATGTGAGCACATAAGAGAAATTACGCACTCCTGACGTTCCCGCAGAGGTTATGGGAATTTCCTGAAGCTCTATATTTGTAATACCAATAGCCAATGTTGGTTTTGATAAGGGGCTATTGTTAAGAATAGTTTTAGCGCTGAGCACTCCAACCAATATAATAACGTCACACCTTTCCGCTAAATTCGAATACGAACTTACAGCCGCTTCGGCGTTCCAATTAATGGGTACAATGTCTTGGTCTTCAATGGAAACCTTAGTTGAGGAGCCTATTGTTTTTTGAATTTCTGCGATAAGTGCATTTTTCAATACCCCGATACGCTCCTGATTACCTTCAGTGTCAATTATCATTCCTATTTTCAGTTCCTGGGCTGAAGAAAAGAAACTCACTGCAAACACAAATAAAATCGAAATAGCTATCCTCATAATGTTAAATTGTGGCTTAGTATGACTATTAATTATCTCCTTTAATGATCAAAAGTTAAGAATTAAGGATCAAGTTAATAATTTATTCATGTCAAACTTGCTCTTAACTAATCTAGTATTCATTAATCTTTATTAAGATTTCTTAAGATTCCTTAAGATTTTTTAATTTCCTGTTACCCAAATTCATACAGTAATGTCCTTAGGGTTAGTCATTCAGTTAACCAGTTAAATTTGGGCAATACTCTAACACGCACCCTTAAAGTAGGAATTGCAACAGGGCCGGTTAGATATAACATTAAATGAATATTAATACTGCAATTCACACAATTAATATATATCTCATTGAAGGAAATAACAAATTACATCAGCCTTAGACCAGACCATTATTGAATTAGTTCAAGGTATTCCTATTTTTTCCTTCATATTTTAGAAATTAAAAACCAACCAAAACTATGACCGACCTAGCAACAGATAAACTAACAACAGATAAAGAAAAGGAGAAATTAAAGAAGTTTGATATTCGTGGTGTTCAAACCCTGTGTAGAAATGTATCGAGGAATCACTACAATCTTTTGAAGATGGTGGATAACAAGGCCAGTATCATTCTCACCATCAATTCGATAATGATTTCCCTGGTAATGGGAATTATCTACGTAGCTCCCGAGGCGGATCGTGGTTTTCTCTTAGTAGCTTCTCAAATTTTCATGGTCTTCTGTATGACTTCTATGATTCTTGCGCTCATTAGTATGTTACCCTATCGTTACAAAGGTTCTGCTTACAAAAGATCATCTTACAGTGGCTTGCTTTACGCAGAAAATTTTGCCGGAATCACACAAGAAGAATTTAAAGAAGGCATACAGAAGGTAATGGCCAGCGGTGAAAATTTATACAATGAAATATTCGATGATATTTATTTCATGGGTCAGGCCCTTACTCGTAAACAGAAGCTTGTTCATATCGCTACTCTTGCCTTTATTTTAGGCATTTTATTCATGACACTCTTTATAGTTTACAGCGAGAATAACCGATAAAGAATAGTCACTTTTTGATATCACCAGATACTGGTCGTCAGAAGTTTCGACCTATTAAACTGAAAAACGACAGCAGTAAAGTCACATTATATCCCAAACGACATGATCTACAAATTAAAAAACTTACTATTAGGACTGTCAAGCGTCCTACTTTTACAGATAATATTATTAAGCTGTGCCACCTATAAGCCCTATTCCAAAGGTGAAGGCGATACCAGCACAGCTAAAAATGGTGATCCTATCTTATCTGTCTTTCTGCTAAGCGGAGAGAACGAAACAAAAGGACTACGTTCCGATGCCCTGAAATTAATGATATCACAGGTAGAACAGGAAGATGAAAAAGCTTCCTTATTTCTGCTGGGTAATAATGGAGCAAAAGAAGGTTTACCGGATTCTTCGTACACTAAGAAACGAAAAGCAGCGCAAGAAATTCTGTCTGCCAAGTTTAGTCAGTTAGAGGGTTTTGACGGTCAAATATTTATGACTGCCGGGTACAACGATTGGGCATCAGGAGGCAAAAAAGGGTATCGTAATGTTACCAACCTGGAACAATATGTAGAATCTATTTTGGCGGAAAGGGGAAATGTTTTCCTTCCGGATAACGGCTGCCCGGGGCCACAGGAAGTGCAGCTTTCAGAGGATATAGTTGCCATTTTCATAGATACGCAATGGTGGCTGCATGAATGGGATAAAACAGGTGAAGGTGCGCCTTGTGAATCAATAGATGAAGGTTCCTTCTTGGTGCATATGAAAGACGCATTGAGAAGAAATAAGGATAAAAAAGTCATTGTTGTGGGTAACCATCCTATATACAGCAACGGCCCTCATGGCGGTTATTTTCCCATTACAACACATCTATTCCCACCGTTGCTGGGGACCATATACGCGGCATACAGAAAAAATGTAGGAAACCTTCAAGACTTAAGTTCTTCCAAATACAAAACATTGCGCGCAGGGCTTGAAGACGTGTTCAAAATACATCCGAACCTTATCTACGTCACAGGCCATGAAAAGTCACTTCAGTATCATAATGTAAATAATCAACACCATATTATAAGCGGCGCCATCAACGATGCCAAGCCCGTGGTTAAAGGCAAAACCGCAAATTTTGCTTACGCTGCAAACGGTTTTGGGCGGCTCAATTTTTATCAAAACGGCGATGTAATTTTAGAATTTTGGGTAGCCGACGGTGGCGCAGGAAAAATGGTATATAGTAAAAAGCTATTCAATCATGTCTACCAGGAAGCTCCTGAGCAAGATTACAGTGGTTTAGATTATTCTAAGCTAACCGCCAGTGCGGTAGGAGATGCCAGCTTATTTAAAAAAGATCGTAAGAAACCAGGTTTTTTTGGTATTAACTACAGAAAAGAATGGGCGGCTGAGCTGGAAGTACCGGTTTTTGATATTGGTAAAGAACATGGAGGACTAACAATTCTCAAGCGTGGCGGCGGAATGCAGACGCGGTCTCTGAGAATGGAAGATGCGAACGGAAAGCAATTTGTTTTGAGATCCGTTGAAAAGTTTCCTGAATCTGCCCTGCCACCCATACTTCGAAAAACGTTTGCCAGTAACTTGGTAAAAGATCAAATATCGGCCAGTCACCCTTATGCTGCGCTGATTATAGCTCCCATGGCAGATGCTGTAGGTGTGTATCACACCAACCCTAAACTAGTTTATGTTCAGGATGATCCCCGATTTGGAAAGTACAGAGAAGATTTTAAAAACGCTTTATACATTTATGAAGAACGACCTGCTAAAGACCGAAGAGAGCTAGACAGCTTCGGTAATTCTGAAGACATAGTCAACACCCTCGAGGTGATAGAGAAGACCCAAAAAAATGATAAACATTATGTTGATCAGCAACACGTACTAAGGTCCAGGATATTTGATATTTTCCTGGGTGACTGGGACAGACATGATGATCAGTGGCGATGGGCCACCTTCGAAGATGAAGAAGGCAGAGAATATTATCAGCCAATTCCCAGAGATCGGGATCAGGCTTTTTTCTATGGTGACGGTAGCGTGATAGAGTTTGCCTCACATAAATGGGGCTTACCTAAGTATCAGGGTTTTCATCATGATATCAGAGATGTAGGTGGTTTACAGTTTAACGCCAGGTACTTCGACAGATCATTTCTAACAGATTTAACCAAGGAGGAATGGCTGACAATGGCAAATGAAATGAAAAGCAAACTCACCGATGAAGTCATTGAAAATGCAATCAAAGGATTCCCTAAACCCATTTATGACCTGAATGGAGCTACTATAATTTCTAAGCTCAAAAGTAGAAGAGACAAACTAGATGTACACGCCACAGAACTTTACGACTTCATCTCCAAAACAGTTGATGTGGTTGGCACGAAAAAAAGAGAGCTGTTTGAAGTTACCAGACTCAACGAAAATGAAGTTCACGTAAAAGTATCGTCAGTGACTAAAAAGGGTAAGGTCAAGCATATTTTATACGATCGTATTTTAAAGGCCGACGAAACAAAAGAAGTACGCCTTTTTGGACTCAAGGGGGACGATACATTTAAAATATCAGGTAATACTCGAAAAGGATTAAAAATTAGAGTTATAGGAGGTTCCGGAGAGGATACCATCGAAGACTTGATGGAAGGCAAGGGCGGAAACAAGGTACTGGTATACGATACAAAGGAGGGTAACACCCTGATTGGCGATAAGTTAAAGGATAAAACCTCTGAAGATCCGGATGTCAATTATTACGATAGAAAAGCTTTCAAATATGACGTATTATCGCCATTAGCCAAAATAAGCTTCAACCCTGACGACGGATTCATACTAGGTGGCGGATTTTCCCTGGTTAAACATAAATTCAGGAAAGCTCCATTTGGCAGCAAAAACAGACTAATGGTTGATTTTGCCGCCAGAACCAATGCGCTCAACTTTAACTATATGGGTACCTTCACCGATGTCATTGGAAAATGGGATTATTTGGTTGAGGCAGATCTGCATCGTCCTAGTTTTATCGATGCATTCTATGGCTTAGGAAATAAGTCGAGATTCGATGAAGACCTTTTCGATATCGATGCACAATATTATATTGCCAGGTACGCTCAATTCACATTAAGAAATGCCTTGTCTATAGATATGGACAATGACAGACAGAAGTTTACGTTTGGAGCATTTTTTAACTCAGTTAGTGTAGAGAGAGATGACAACCTCGATGAAGACGAAGACGATGCAGACAGGTTTATAACGCTCTACCCTGATTTGGTGGGTAGAGGTGAAGGCAGTGATTCACCTTTGCTGGATACACGAAGAAACTACGTAGGGCTCCAGCTGAACTATGGAATAGATCACACAGATAGTAAGCATGTACCTACCCGAGGGTTTAGATATAATTTACAACTTCTGGCATCTGAGCAGTTGAGTGATGAATCAAACTCCTATCAACAAGTAGCTTCAGATATATCGGTATATGCCAGTACCGGTGGCACATTTAAAACCACACTGGCAGCCAGAATTGGGGGAGCGGCTAACTTTGGTGATTTTGAATTCTATCAGGCAGTTAAAGTGGGCGGTACTACCAACAACCGTGGGTATAGAAAATTCAGATTTGCAGGGGATGAAAGCGTCTATCAAAATACTGAGTTAAGGACTAAACTATTTAACTTCAGAAGTAAAGTATTAGGTTCTTTCGGTCTTATAGCATTTCACGATATTGCACGGGTATGGAGTGATAATCCGGATGAGGCATTCATAGATGAATCGCTGGACGATTGGCATCGGGGATATGGCGGAGGTTTTTGGATCACCCCCTTAAATCAGCTGGCGTTATCATTTGAAGGGGCCACATCGGAAGATCAGGGCGACTTTTTATTCTTTATACGATTTGGCTTCATGTTTTAAGGTACATGAGGGTTACCTCAATGTTACGGCTAGTTGAACAAATTGTCCGGCTTGAATAAGTTCAAGAAACTTTAAGAGGCAGTGACTATAATTTCGAGTAATTAACATCCAAATTATAGTCATGAGTGAAAAAATTGAAAAGTTAAAATCGAAACTATCAGGACGGCTTCATAGTGCAAAAGGCGTTATAGAAGAATCTAAAGAGCGATTGGTGACCTTAGCAGGTGATCTGGAGGCAGTGGTGGAAGAAAAAGTGGATGAGGCAAGAGGTAAATTTTCAAAGGCCAGAAAAAAGATTAAAAAACACCAGGTTAACCTTAAACAAAGCCAGACAGAATTCAAGGAAAAGCGTACACATGAATTAGCTCAAAAAAGAGCTGAATATTCAGAAAAGTATGCCAAGGCATGTGTTGAAATGGTTTTTGCGTCTATCGAGAAGGCAGAGCAAGCCATGGCAGATGCAATTTTAGCGGCAAGAGAAGCCGAAGAATTAGAAGAAGTTTAGAACATTTATTACTTTAAAAATCAAGTACTTAATAAGGCTCCTTAAAAGGAGCCTTATTTTTTGTGGCCTACCTAATAGCAAGGTCAACCAGAGTTAGTAAAACCGATGCTTGCCTTATTCGGATAAACTAAGCCTGGCCAATGAATTCGACCTATACCCACTTCTGTGAACCCGTGCTCTTAGGAACACATGCATCAGATAAACTTATTAGCTCCTCATCTCAATCTGCAATGAATTTAAGGTGTCGGTTTTCAATCTATAACCGGGTCGGTATCAAAAAAAACAGTTTAGATAACG
>JBCDHA010000035.1:0-13719 GCA_038750705.1 Bacteroidota bacterium | reverse complement strand
TCTCGACTACATGAGGCGCCAGCACAATCTGTTAATTGGTGAGCGCTCCGCGGAAAAAGTTAAGATAGAGGTAGGTTCTGCACTTACCGAGTTGGATGATGGGCCTGAAGATTATGAAATTCGTGGCCGTGATCTTATGACAGGAATCCCAAAAATCATAAAGATCTCTTACTCTGAAATTGCTTTTGCATTGGATAAGTCAGTATCCAAGATTGAAGAAGCTGTGCTTAAAGCATTGGAAATTTCCCCGCCGGAGCTGTCTGCTGATATCTATGACAATGGCATTCATTTAACCGGTGGTGGGGCATTGCTGAGAGGACTCGATAAAAGGTTGGCTTTGAAAACTAAACTTCCTATACATATTGCAGAAGATCCGTTAAGGGCAGTTGTGCGAGGAACAGGAAATTCTTTAAAAAACCTTAATTCCTTCAAGGCGGTATTGATGACTTAATTGTTAAAACAGACTCTACTTGAAGCAAGACCAACTTGGGCTTAAATGCGCAGATTATTTCAGTTTTTATATCAGTATAGAGCCTTTTTATCCTTCTTCTTTTTAGAATTATTATGCCTCTGGCTTATTGTAAATAATAACCCGTACCAAGGCGCCAAGTACTTCAACTCTTCAAACAGGTACGCTGCACTTTTTTTGAATACCTCGAACAACATTAGCGAATACTTTGGCCTGAAATCAGTCAATCAAAAACTGGCTGAGGAAAATGCAGAACTCAAAAAACATGTCAGTCGCTTGAATCAAAAGTTGTTTGGCTTAAACGCAAGATATATTGAGTCCGAACTTTTCAACCAGTTTGAATTTGTAACCGCAAAAGTTATAAAAAACTCTGTCAGACAATCTCAGAACTATATTACCATTAACAAGGGGAGTGAAGGAGGAATTGAGGTTGGCATGGCAGTGATCGATAAGGATGGCATAGTTGGAAAAGTTAAAACTGTTTCCAAAAACTTTTCGCTTATTACCTCTATTCTTCACACGGAAGTAATGGTATCTGCCAAGCTCAAAAGAACAGGCGACCTATGTACTGTCGAGTGGCCAGGGCGAAGTCCTTATACCGCCAGTGTTAACTATTTACCAAAGCATGTTGCTATTCAAGAGGGGGATTCTATTGTTACCTCCGGCTACAACGCCGTTTTTCCGGAGGGGATGCCTGTTGGCATTGTAAAAGATTTTCGGCTGAAGGAAGATTCTCCATTTTATGACATAACAGTTGAGCTGACAGGCGACCTTAATCGCCTCTCCCATGTTTACCTTGTAAAAAATAATTTAAAGGTTGAACTGGATTCTGTGCAACTGGAGGAAAGAGAGGTGCAGCAATGAACGGGCGAATTGTTATTCAAGTAGTTTCCTTTTTTGCTTATCTCTTGCTTCAGGCCTTAGTCTTAAGGGGTTTCGTTTTATTTGATTCCGCTTTTTGTCTGGCATACGTTGGATTTCTTCTTCTTTTGCCAATCGAGACTAGCGTTATTTGGCTAATGCTATTGGGTTTTGCTATGGGTTTGGGTGTAGACATATTTTATGATAGTCTTGGAATTCATGCCGCTGCTTCGGTATTTATAATGTTTATAAGAAACCACTGGATAAACTTGCTTACACCTCAGGGTGGATATGATCTTGGTGCTATTCCCTCCATTGCTTTAGATGGGTGGCAGTGGTTTGTGTCGTATGCGCTTCCACTTGTTTTTTTGCATCATTTGGTTCTTTTTTATATTGAGGCGGGAGGTTTTCACCTATTTTCATTCACATTAATGAAAGTCTTGGGATCTACCCTCTTTACATTTTTGTTTCTTTTTACACTTCAGTATTTCTTTTACACCAAGAGAAGAAGATGAACGAGACAAGGAAATATGTCATTCAACTAATTGTAGTTTTTACTGCCGTAACTTTTCTGATTAAGCTTTTTTCCATCCAGGTATTGGATAGTAGATATGCTCAAGCTGCTTCCAGTAATGTGATTCACAGAGAAGTGGAGTATCCTTATCGTGGCCTTATTTATGACCGTAATGGTAAACTGATAGTTTACAATACACCTCAGTTCGATCTTACCATTACCCCTAAGGAGGTTAGAAGGTTAGATACACTTAGCTTTTGTATGTTATTCGAAATTACGAAAAAGGAATTCGAGCAGTTATATGAAAGCATGAGGAGTAAGAAAAGCTTTTCGTATGTGAGGCCTAATGTGCTTATAAGGCAGCTTTCAGAAAAAGACTTAGCTTCCGTACAGGACTATTTGGTAGACTTTCCGGGATTCGATGTGCAGGCCAGGACCACGCGAGCTTATACCGAACCGGTGCTGGCTAATGCGTTAGGATATGTAAGTGAAGTAAGCTCCAGGCAATTGGAAAGAGACACTTTGGACTACTATAAACAAGGCGATTATATCGGTCAGAGCGGTATTGAAGCATTCTATGAAGAGCAACTTCGTGGCAAGCGCGGTGTAAAGTTCAAGCTCAAAAATGTAAGAGGTATCGATAAAGGGAGTTATCAGGATGGTAAATTTGACACTCTGGCCATTCCCGGTCAGAATCTGGTGACCACGGTTGATCTGGACCTACAAAAATATGGGGAGTATTTACTGGAAAATTTGTCTGGGAGCATTGTAGCTATTGAGCCGGAGAGTGGAGAGATACTTAGCTTCGTTTCCGGCCCGTCTTATGATCCTACCAAACTTACCGGTAGAAACTATAGTAAAAACTTTTCCGAAATAAGCAGCGATACCCTAAAGCCACTTTTCAACCGCCCGTTGATGGCTCAATATCGTCCGGGATCTATCTTTAAGATTATACAGTCGATGGTAGCGCTAAACGAAGGTGTGATTAATACGAATACTTATATTCCTTGTATTATGGTACCTATGAAGTGCCATTATCATGGCCCTGGAGAAACTTTGGTAGGAGCAATTACGAATTCGTGTAACCCTTATTTCTATAATGTAATGAAGCGAGTGGTAAACCGTGGTGTGTCAGATGACCCTTACGAAGATACTCGCCAGGGTATGATAAAATGGCACCAGTACATCGAGTCATTTGGATTAGGCTCTTCACTTGGCATTGATCTGCCTAACGAAAAAGGGGGGCTTGTACCCAGTGTTCAGTATTATGATCGAGCCTACAACAACCGGCCTTGGAAATACTCGAACATTTATTCGATTGCAATCGGTGAAGGAGAAAATCTGGTAGTGCCCATTCAGATGGCAAACTTTGCGGCAACGGTGGCTAACAGGGGGTATTATATAATTCCACACCTGGTAAAGTCAATTGGTGATAATGGTCAACCGTTGCCTAAATACCAGGAAAAACACTACACCGATGTAGACCCAAAACACTTTGATCTTGCCGTAGAAGCTATGGCTGAAGTGGTTAATTCGGGCACAGGCCAGTACAGAGCAAAGCTAAAGGATATACAGGTTTGCGGTAAAACAGGTACGGTGCAAAATGACCCTTTGCCAGATCATTCTGTTTTTATCGCTTTTGCACCTAAAGATGACCCCAAAATAGCGGTTTCAGTATATGTGGAAGATGCCGGACAGGGGGCAAGAGCCGCCGCTTCAATAGCGAGCTTAATGATTGAGAAATATTTAATTGGAGAGACGGAAAGACCTCAAATTGAGGCTTTTGTGAAACGAGGTGACTTCATATATTGACAAGAGTAGATAATATATCGGGCAATCTGGATTGGCTATCAGTGCTACTATTCTTTCTTATAGCACTTTTAGGCTGGTTAAATATATTCGCTGCAGTGTATGATGAAACCGTCTACCAAAATATTTTTGACCTTTCCTTAAGTAGTGGCCGGCAACTGATCTTTATTGGGGCCTCAGTCCTATTGATAACTGCCATCATGGTAATGGACTTCAGGTTTTATGATACTTTCGCCTACGTCATTTACGGAGCGATCATACTGCTGTTGATAGTGGTGCTTTTATTTGGCAGGGAAGTAGCCGGTTCGCGTTCGTGGTTTGAGATCGGGGCCTTTCGTTTACAGCCTTCTGAATTAGCCAAATTTGCAACTGGTTTAGCTATTGCGAAGTACATCAGTTCAAGTGGTTTTCGAATGGATCGCTTTAGCGATCAACTCATGGCTTTTGCAGTAATTTTTCTCCCTGCCGCGTTGATCGTACTCCAGGGTGATGCAGGTACAGCTATAGTTTATTCGGTACTGGTACTTGTTCTTTTTAGAGAAGGAATGTCTCCCACTTTGTTAATTATCGGCACATTCTCAGCTGTAATTTTTATACTTACTTTATTGGTGGAAGAGCACCTTTACCTATACCTGAGTATTCTGAGCATTGCTACCGTCACTATTTTTCTAAACAGAAAGCGTATTAAGCGGATGTTACTTATTGTTTTAGGTGCTATCGTTGTCGCAGGCGTGATCAGAAGTGTGGATTATGTAATAAGTGATGTGCTTAAGCCACACCAGCAAAACCGCATAAAGGCCTTCATTAACCCTGATTCCGACCCACTTGGCTTTGGTTGGAATGTTACTCAGTCTAAAATTGCCATAGGCAGCGGAGGGCCCATTGGTAAAGGATTCTTAAAGGGTACCCAGACAAAATTTGACTTTGTACCTGAGCAAAGTACGGATTTTATTTTCTGCACCATTGGTGAAGAACATGGCTGGTTAGGTAGCCTGGTAACGGTTGGACTTTTTGTAACGCTAATACTAAGGGTTATTTATATAGCTGAACGACAGAAATGGCGTTTTGCTCGTGTCTATGGATATGTGGTAGCATGTATTTTCTTTTTTCACTTTGCAGTTAACATTGGTATGACCATTGGACTGTTTCCTGTTATTGGTATCCCACTTCCATTATTCAGTTACGGGGGATCTTCCTTTTTTGGATTTACCTTGCTGCTTTTTATACTTTTAAAACTGGATGCTCATAGGATGCAAGTCTTGGTACGGTAGCGTCAATATCTTTTTTCAAGCACTTCTATAAATTCTAACACCTCCTCTGAGTCATAGTCCCAACCAGGGTAATTCTCCTTTAAGTAATTGGTGGCATCGTAAAAACCGTTAAGCCGTTCCAAATCTTCCAACGTATTTGAAAAAGTTTCCTCACTGCCATCAAAAAGCATATTGATAAACATGAAACGCTGATTTATTGAAAGGCTGCTCCGAATACTTTCCACTTTTTGTTGTTCATGAATCTCTGCCAGGGTCGTTTTTGAGGTGTCGCTTAGTTCTTCATGCAGGGTTTTTTGTGTTTCCACACTCCATTCAAAAGTCGGTTTGCCAATAGTATCTTCCTTGTTGCTCTGAACCTCACTCACATCTACCCTATTTTCCACTTCATTGTCATCATCCAGGTACAAGTCACTCACCTGCAAGGGAATTACTTCGGTAAATTCTTTAAGGTAAATCTCAATGTCTTCAGGGCCTTGTTCTATGCTGGCGAAAACATCATCCATGAGCTCAGGTAGATTATTTCCGTTCAATTCATTTATGTTACCTGCATCCATTTTTTCCATTAACAGGTCAATGATGTTCTTATTGACTTTAACATATTTCGCTATTCTGTCCAGGTCTGCTCTACTAATAGTTTCATCATTACGTTCCACGATGTGGATGTAGAAGTCATAGGGTGAAAAAATAAGTAGGACAGTTTCCTCTGTGGCCTGGATAAAAAGCTCATAAAAAGAATCTTTTGTTATGGAAATATTTCTGCTGAGCACATTCATGAAATTTGTCAGAGCCTCTTTTACACGGTCATTTTCATAGTCGAAGTACTGACTTTTTAATCTTGATGTTTCTTTCTGCCACTCCCGGAAAAGATTTTTTACAACGAATAAATTAATCTGTTTTATTGGTTGAACACTAAGAATTTGTTGGCCGTTAATCTTTTCATTCTTGTTGAAGAAGTCTTCCAGTGTTTTCTTAGCAAAGCGGACACTGTAATTTTTGATACCTTCGCGGTTAAGTTTATTTTCCATTCAATAGATAACAGATAGTTTTTTAATCTGGTTTAAAGACAGATTAAAGTTATGAATTATGGGAGAGATCGTTGTGAAAAATATGAATGACCTGATAGTTCATACCTCGACAAATGGAACTTCATTACTAAATGCACTTCATGAGAATTATATTGATTGGATGCATGCCTGTGGCGGTAAAGGGAGGTGCACTACATGCAAATGTAAAGTGCTGGAAGGTATGAGTGACCTTTCTATTCGATCCTCTAATGAGGAACGGTTTTTAAAAACAAACCAACTGACTGAAGATGAGCGGTTAACATGCCAGGCACAGCTAAAGCAGGGACAGGTACGCATTGAAGTCCCTGAAGAGTACAAGTTACCACATGTTAATTATAGCTATTGAGTGTAGCGCTTAATTTCTAAATTTGATAAATGTTCATAGAGCCAAATTTTGGAAAGTCAAAAAGAACAGGTTGGGTGGAAGTGGTATGTGGCTGTATGTTTTCCGGTAAAACGGAGGAACTTATCCGGCGTTTAAATCGTGCTATCATCGCCAATCAAAAGGTAGAAATTTTCAAACCAATTGTAGATACGCGATATCATAAGACTAATGTAGTATCACATAATGAAACTTCCATTCGTTCTACACCTGTGGATTTCCCCAATGATATTTTATTATTAGCCGGAGAGTGTGATGTAGTAGGAATAGACGAAGCACAATTCTTTGATGATAGTATCGTTGAGGTATGTAATAAACTAGCGAATAGCGGGAAAAGAGTGGTAGTCGCCGGGTTAGATATGGATTTTGAAGGAAAACCTTTTGGGCCGATGCCGAACCTGCTGGCTACGGCAGAATTTGTAACCAAGGTCCATGCCATTTGTGCCAAAACGGGCGAGTTGGCCTCTTTCTCGTACAGACTTTCCGAAGAAGATAGCACAGTATTACTTGGCGAAAAACAAGAATATGAGGCCAGAAGCAGAGAGAGCTTTTTTGAGGGGATGAAAAACAGGTTAAAAAAGTGAGGCTGGCGTTCTGTTTTTTCCTGATTGCAATAGGCAGCTTGAACGCTCAGGAAATTCCTTTAGGCACCTGGCGTACGCACTTTTCATACAATGAAATTCGACACATAGAGGCCGGAGAGAATCAGGTGTTTGCGGCCGCCGGTTCGGGAATGTTTATCTACTCACTAGATGATAATAGCATCACCACCGTCACAAGGTTGAACGGTTTACAGGAAGAAAATATTTCAGCGCTTCATTTTAGCGAATTAACAGCTATACTATTCATAGGACACCGAAGTGGTAATCTTGATGTACTGCAGAGTAATGAGATTTTGAATATCGATTTAACCACAGACTCACAGGTTTCTGGCTCGAAATCGATAAATAACATTCTTAGCAGCAATGAGCGGATTTATCTCTTTACGGATTTTGGACTTTTGAGAATGGACCCTGAAACGTATGCTATTACAGAAACCGTCAGGGAAATTGGTCTTAATAACGATGGAATAAAGGTATATCAAGGTGCCGTTTTGGAAGATTCACTCTTTATAGCCACCGATGATGGTATCTTAGCTACCGATATAGTCAATAATATTAACCTTGCCGATCCATCAGGTTGGAAAATATTTGGAGAAGAAGATAACCTGTTTAATGCGCCCTTTGAATTTATTGTTAACTCAGGTGATCGCCTTTTAGCAGGTTCTTCTGGCAGAGGCATTTACAGCTACAACGGAGAGTGGTCAATGGAGAGTGCTTTAACAGATGTGAATTTTCTTAGCGCAAGAACCAATGAGGATATGGTGTTGGTGACAACCGATCAGGGTGCATTTCAGCTAGACCCCAATCTTAATGCGTCGCTAATTGAGGATGAACTTGTCACTACCGCACAGGATGCTTTGCTTTTTCAGGGAGATATTTATGTCGCCGATGAGAAAAACGGCCTGGTGTTCATACGCCCTTCAGGTTCAGGATCAGTTTTGCCTTCAGGGCCAATTTCTTCGGCCTTCAGCCTTTCTGTACAATCAAATGGCATTTATGGTTTTGCGGGCGGATATGATAATAATGTCAACCCCCTGGGATCTGAGGGTGCTTTCTATGTTTTTGACAATGGTCTATGGACTAACTTTCAAGAGAACGGAGAACTACCTGCCTTTGAGGATGCCGCAGATGGAATTTTTCAGTCTTCAGGAGGCAGAACGATAGTAGCTCTAGCCGGTCAAGGCCTTTTGGTGGTCAATGATGATGGCTCAGGAGAGATTATTGATGACGAAACACCAGGTTCTACACTTTTCAATACTACGCAAGGCGAGAAAGGTATTATTGTGCCTGCCGTATATGCTGACGCGGAAGGCATATGGGTATTGAATTACAATTCTCCAACACCACTGCACCTTTGGTCATCGGATAACACTTGGACCGCTTATTCCCTGGTTAGCAATCAGCCGTTCGAAATTGTAGGCGATAGCAGGCAATTGTACATGCCAGGCCCAAACGGTGTAATTGTTTTTGACAAGAGTACCGGTAACAGTAGATTGTTGACTGATGATCCTGGTCAGGGCGGTTTAGTGAGTGATGAAGTTGGAGCAATAGCCGTGGACCGGGAGGGATTAGTTTGGATAGGCACTGATCAGGGAATATCGGTTCTTACGAATCCATTCTCCAGTCTGGAAGGCAACGTAGATGCTGTGGAGCCTATATTTGAGAGCAGGCCTTTATTAAGAGATGAAAGTATAACGGCAATAGCCGTGGACGGAGGAGACAGAAAATGGATAGGAACAAACTCAGGTATCTGGCTTTTTGATGCCGGGGCAGACCGACAGCTTCTAAACTTCACTGTTGAGAACAGCCCCTTGTCAAGTAATGAGATTTTAGATATTGCTGTCAACCCAAAGTCAGGTGAAGTTTTTTTTGCTACTCCCGCAGGTATTATTTCTTATCGTGAGGGTGCAACAGAAGCAACCGCAGTTCATCAAAATGTGAAGGTATTTCCGAACCCCGTTACAGCGGATTTTGTGGGTACTGTCGGTATATCTGGGCTGGCCGAGGACGCACAGGTTAAGATTACCGATGCCAGCGGTAAACTGATCTGGCAAACCCGGGCTGCTGGTGGGACAGCAACCTGGAACGCTCGTGACTATAATGGTAACAGGGCTTCTTCAGGTGTTTACTTCATATTTAGCTCAGACGATGAGGGAGAAGAGACCTTTATTGGCAAAATAGCTGTAGTAAACTAGCTAGTTAATGCTTGTAAAAACCAGAGGCCTCGTATTCAAGAATTTCAAGTACCGCGATACCTCTATAATAGTTAAAATGCTAACAGAGCAGCTGGGCATCCAAACCTATATAGTAAATGGAGTGCGCAGTAAAAAAGCCAATACCAAGATAGCCCTTTACCAGCCCTTAACATTTCTGGACATGGTGGTATACTCCAAACCCAATGCGGAAATACATCGAATTTCTGAAGCCAAATGTTTGGAGCCATTTCTGTCAATACCTTATAACATAAAGAAATCTGCTATGGCGGTCTTCTTAGCGGAAACACTTTATAAGTGCATTAAGGAAGAGGAACATTGCTCACCATTATTCAATTTTATACATGATTCACTTTTCTATCTGGATGCATTAACAGATCAGTTTGAAGACTTTCATCTTCAGTTCTTATTTAAACTTTCTGACTACTTGGGCTTTGGCATGAGGGATTCGATATCCATTATTGAATATGATGTACTCCAGTTGTTGGACGCGTCTTATAATAAGAAACATCGTCTCACAGGGAGTCAGCGCAGAGATGCACTGAAACACATTATTGAATTTTATAAAACGCATATTGATTCTTTTGGGGATGTAAAATCTCTTGGTGTTCTTAAGGAGGTTTTATCGTAATAGAACTCGTTCGGAAAATATTCGGACAATGTGGTTAGTTCCATGTCCAGTTTCCAACTCTTCGGTTTTCCCAATGAAAAGATGATCAATCGGGTACGCGTTGCCACCGATCTGTTACGACTGCAGTTGCATTAGGCCCACAAGTTTCGAATGACAGTCCACCGCATACATCAAAGGCGAAACTAAACTCTACAGTATTTGTACCACACCCACCCTTGCACGTGCAGGATCTTCCTTCACTAGTAAAGGATCCACAAGCGGCTACGAATTCCCAAGATCCATCCAGACATTGTACAAGCGTATTACCATCACAGTCTTAGGCACCTTCAGGCGCCAGCCCACTACAATTCCCGTTCCATGGGCATCCGCCGGCAGTAGAATCACCATCATTATCTCCACAACTGGAGTAAGTCATCACCAAAAATAGAATTAACACAAAGCTGATAGTTTTCATATCTTTTGTTATCTCAAAGTGAAATAAGAAGCTTTTGTTAGCGAAGGTATGATCCATTGAGTCTACACTTTGACGCAGATGTTTCAACGTTTAACACTAATGATCCATCACCATGCCAGGTAGGTAAACGTATTGTTGTAGTTAGAAACCTGGGACTATCTCTGATCAATAAAGCTTAGTACATCTTTAATTTCATGCGTTGTACTCATTAATTACTTCCTTCCTTTTGTTTATTACATATATCTTAGTAATACTCCTTATAATAAACTTCCATGAGCAGTTGTGTATTGAAGCTCATATAATTTATGAACAGGTATTTTTACATCTTTTTAGGAACCACCTTTTTATTATTTCAATTTGGCTGGTGCCAGCAAAATCAAAAGTTACCGTATGCCTCACTAAGTGAGAAAATTTACCTACAACTTGATGGTAATGTGTACACTACCGACCAGACGGTATGGTTCAAGGCCATTGTAACTAATGCTACGGATCATAAGCCCACTTCTTTAAGCGGTGTTCTTTATGTAGAACTTATAAGCCCTGACGAGAAAATCATGAGAAAGAAACTGGTTAAAATAGAAAATGGTATTGGTGACGGCTTTTTTCAGTTGCATGAAAGTGATATGACAGGCTGCTACTTGATTAGGGCATACACCCAGTGGAACCAGAATTTTGGTGATGCCTTAATCTTTAAGGAGTACATTAAAATATACCCTTCTTCAAGCAAAGAAGAAGAAAACCCTATAACCAATATAGCCCTTGTGGAAAAGCAACCAGGAAAGTTTTGGTTCAATGCCACCCTTAACCCATTTGCTGTAGATAGCCTTCATGAAAAGAAACTAAAGGTTTATATCAGATTAGATGGAAAAAAAGACTCATTGTCTGTAAAAAGAAACAGGGACGAAAAATACTCTATTGACTATCCGGTTCCGGCAGATGGTCAATTGATCACTTTGAATATGACAACAAACAATTTGATCAATTACTCCAAAACAATTGCCTTAGATCAAGATCTAATAGATTTTCAGTTTTTCCCAGAGAGTGGCGCACTAGTAGATGGACTGCCAGGAAAGGTTGCTTTTAAAGTATTGGATCTTAGTGGTAATGGAAAAAAAGTAACAGGGGATATAGTTGATGAGGGAGGTCGGGTAATTTCATCTTTTAAAAGCAATGCCTTGGGAATGGGGGTATTTGCAATCACTGCTAATAGCGATGTCGATTATTATGCCAAGTTGGCCTCTAAATCGGATGAGGGACTATCATTGAAATACCCTCTACCTAAAGCTGTGCCTGAAGGTAATATTCTTTCTGTAAGAAAAGCACAAGATAAAATCCATATAACAGCGTCTTCTAACTACCTGGTAAATGACAGTGTATATATTCATGTTCGTTCAAGGGGCTTAAAGCAATATCTCATCAAAGGGACATTAAAAGAAGGGGAAATAGGCTTTTTCATATCAGCAATACAGCTGCCAGATGGTATTATTGAATTTACGTTAATGGATAGCAAGCAGCCGCTGGCACAAAGGCTTTATTTCAATGAGAGGCTCAGCGAAAGGCTCGATATAGAGATTTCTACAGAGAAAAATAGCTATGTTCAACGTGAAAAGACAACGCTCGATATTAGCATTGCAGACGATCAAAACAAAGCTGTAAGGGCTAATTTATCAGTATTAGTAATAAATAAAGAGCAACTTGGCTTGGTTCAAAATATGCGTCAAAATATCCTTGCCTATCTTTTGATGGATTCTGAGTTAAAAGGTAACATTGAAAAACCAGGGTATTACTTTAGAGAGGAGAATACCACAAGATACCAGGATTTAGATGCATTGATGCTTACACAAGGCTGGCGAGGGTATCTCTATAATAACCTATTGGGAGATACGCTACTTACCCCTCCTGAATACATGCTTAACCTTTCCGGATCAGTGAAAACATCTTTTTCCGGGAAAAGGAAAAAGCGTGAGGTCGAATTGACCATGATGACCTTCAACGAGCCTAGGTTGATACAATCTCAAACCACCAATGACTTCGGAAGATTTCATTTTAATATAAATGATCAATATGGCCCTGACCTTAACGTCGTCATTCAAAGTGCAAACAAAGATGGAAAAAAGAAGGATTACACGATTTTGTTAGATAAAAAAATCATGCCTTCCATCTCATTTGATCAAAAAAAATCAATAGACAAGGTGGATAGTATGTTTAATTTTATTGTTGACAAAAATCAAGAACGTAAAATGGTTGATGATGCCTTCCGCTTGTCTGAAGGGATCACTTACTTAGACGAAGTAGTAATAGAAGAATATCAAATTACCCCTGAACGAGAGAAGGTATTGAAAAGGCTTGGCAAACCCGATGTGGTTATTGATGGTGATGCCATTCGGGAAAAGGAAGAAGAATGGTCCTACGGGTTATACAGCGTATTGCTTTTTAGCTTTCCAAATGATATTGCAATCAGAAGAGTAGGGGGCCCTGGTGGATTTTTATACGCGAAAGTTCTTGGTGGTTTTGGGCCCACACTTGTTGTAATTGACGGGATACCCGTGCTTAATTATAACTATCATTTAATCCCGGGCATACCCCCTAGTGAAGTAAAAAGTGTTGAAATAATTAGAGGAGCTAAAGATTTTTTGAATCTATTTTTGGAAGTAGTACCAGATGCAGATCCATTTAGTGCTCCTGGTGCAGGGGATGTCATATCCATTTACACTCATGCGGGAAAAGGTCTTCGTGGGTCACGGTCACCAAAAGGGCTTATCCAAACCTCGGTTCCGGTTTTTTCACCCAGGCGTGAGTTCTATAAGCCTAAGTATGAAAAATTATTGCCCAAAGACTGGGTGAAACCAGACCTCAGGGCGCTTTTACATTGGGAACCAACAATAAAAACAGATAGTCAGGGTCGTGCGTCCACTTCTTATTACAATGCTGATAATATAGGGGAAACAGTAGTAGTTGTTGAAGCCATATCTGATGATGGAAAAATTGGATATAAAGAAATAGAATACATAGTTGATAAAAGGGATAGGTAATTTTAAATCTATACATTTAATGAATCCCGGTTACTGGTAGTATTGACTTTTAGTTTTGAAGAGATTTGGATTTCGTTGATTTACGCTAAGTTCTGACCTATATTCAGAACTTTGTAATCCCGCATTGATGGGTTTGGAGAACTACTTTCAGTGAATGCTTTAAGAACCGTCTTTAGCCAGTCGAGTTCAATGGAAAATTTTCTAACCACTATTTGATTCCTCACTTAGTATTTCTATCTTTGCAGTCCTTTTGTTGAAAAATCGCGAGAAGGGCAGCAATTATTTGCTCAAATTAATAACAGAATGTCTGGTATAATAGGAAAGAAAATCGGTATGACTAGCGTCTACGGTGCCAATGGACACAACATTCCATGCACGGTGATAGAAGCTGGTCCTTGTGTAGTAACGCAAGTGAAG
>JBCDHA010000034.1:0-13907 GCA_038750705.1 Bacteroidota bacterium | reverse complement strand
GTATTTGAAGAAAGTTATGGTCGTGATCTGGGTCATCCATTAGCCCTAACTTTCATACTACGAAAATGTTTTGAAAATCAGGTCCGGATGAATCTAAAAGACTATTATTCACTACGCAAGGTATCGACCGGATTTGTCAAAGCCGCGCGAACAGATTTGTATCCCACAGTGAGCCAGGCAATGAGAAGTACCAGAAAGGCGCTAAAAAACATCACTCCCCATCCAACTTCCACATGATAAGCAAAAGATTGCAGCCAGTTATCCATTAAGAAATAGGCAAGAGGTAGAGACAATAAAAGTGAGATGATCACCTGTTTTGTGAAATCAATCGAAAGCAGAATGGTGATAGAGGGAACCGTGGCTCCCAGCACTTTACGAACACCAATTTCTTTCGATCTCTGAAATGCGGTGTATGAAGCCAGGCCGAAAAGCCCCAAACAACCGATAAAAATGGCAATGACAGCGAAAAGGGTAAACATCTCGCTAAGCTTTTGCTCTTTAGCATAGAGTTTTCCAAAATAATCATCTAAAAAGGTGTATGAAAAGGGTTTCTCAGGGTATAGCCTCTTCCAAGTATCTTCAATGCCTGTAACGGTTTCCGCCAACTCACCAGTGTTAAGTTTTATGATAAGATTTCTATGCATGAAATACTTTTCAGGTTGATAAAAGATTATCAGCGGCTTGATCTCTTCATGTAAAGAGGCAAAATGGAAGTCTTTTACCACACCTGTAATCGTACCCCACTCACTATTCCAAATCTTAAGTGGTTGACCCAAAGCTTCCTCCGGATTCCATCCGAAAAAATTGGCAGTTTGTTCGTTGATTATGAACTGATACTTTCCTTTATCCCTGAGATCATTAAAATCTTCTCCTGCCATTAACTTTAATGACAGGGTATTGATATAGTTCAAATCACCAGGAATAAGGCGCATCAGATGTCGGTTTTCTTCACCTTCTTTATGCGCCATTGTAGATTCAAATTGTACCCTTCCCGGAAGCTGCATAGTGGCAGCCACGTTAAGCACACCATCCACATTACTCAACTCGTTTTTAAGGGTAGTTAATCCTTTTTTTATGTCATTGTTAAAAGGGATGGCAATTACCTGGTCCTGATCAAACCCTAAATTCTCATTTTGAAT
The DNA here is from genome assembly GCA_038750705.1 of Bacteroidota bacterium. Lineage (GTDB taxonomy): Bacteria > Bacteroidota > Bacteroidia > Cytophagales > Cyclobacteriaceae > Fulvivirga. Next base: position 12,768 of record JBCDHA010000034.1, on the reverse strand, counting down.
AAAATTTAGTTGCTGGTAAATGACAGCCGTGGCCACAATAAGCGTAGCGGAAATTGTGAATTGAACAATGACCAAAGATCTTCTTAGCCGTGAGCCGCTCGTACTGAACTTGAAACTTCCTTTGAGGATATTATTGACCTTAAACCCTGATAGTACCAAAGCGGGATATATACCCGCAAGTAGTGATACACTAAACCAGATAAGGCCCAGGATCAAGGCCAAATCGGTATTCAAAAGTGAGACCGCTGTAAAAGTCTTACCGGTAAGCTGGTTAAATAGAGGGAGCCAAAGAAAAATACAAACGGCTCCGAGGATCAGGGCTATTAAAGTCATCAGGGCGGATTCACTTAGAAATTGGATCGTCAATTGTTTTCTTAACGCCCCCATCACCTTACGAATACCTACTTCCTTGGCCCTTTCCACCGACCGGGAGGTAGAAAGGTTCATGTAGTTAATACAGGCGATTAAAATTATTACCAAGCCAATGACACTGAAGATGTAGATGTATTTTACATCACTTATAGGCCCCAAACCTGTTTCCATTCTACTTTCCAGATAAATATCGCTTAATGGTGTTATATCGAGTGTTACACTGGTTCCCTCCTCAAACATACTGGCCATCAGAGTATCTACTTTTTGGTCTAAGCTTAAGGAATTGACGCCACCTAGAGTACTAATATAGGTCATATAGCTACTGCCGCTAAAATCCCCTCCACCCTTTGATTCAGGTAATGTTGAGAATGACATAAGGCCTGTAAATTGAAGGTGGCTATTTGAAGGCGGCTCCTGTACAAGGCCTGTAATTTCGTATTCTATACCTTCAATATTTAGTGTTTTGCCTACTAATGAAAGTGCCTGCCAGTCATTACCGAAGTACTTTTGCGCCAATGAGGCAGAAATTACGATTGAGTTAGGCTCAGTTAACGCCGTCTGGGGATCGCCCTCCAGAAGTGGAAAAGTAAACAGATCAAAAAATGTAGAATCAGCGTAGAAAATTTGATGCTCCTGTGAGATAAGTGAAGAACTTTTAACTAATATTTTACCGGGATTTTTAATTCTTAAAAAAGAAGTCACTTCGGGAAAACTCTCTTGTAAAAGAGGACCCACCCGGGATGTAGCTCTGGCTGTTGGGAGTACCGTAGCTCCAAAATGCCACGTTAAGGGTACAGTGTAAACGTCATCCGCATTTTCATGGAATTTATCAAAGCTGAGTTCATGATTAACAAATAAGAAGATATAAGTAAAGCACACGATACCCAGCGTGAGTCCTGAGATGTTAATAACGGAGTAAGTTTTATACTGCAACAGGTTCCGGAGAGCGATAAGAAAATAGTTTTTAAACATGGCTATTTGGCTTGATGAAGAATAACTTGGTCTTTTTGTGGCATAGGATTTAAAGCATCTGATTACATCCCAGAAATAAAGTAGTCTGGCCTTTCGTAAGGAGTAGTCATTGATTCGTTCCCGGAAAAGCTCATGGAGGTCTCCCTGAATCTCTTCAAAACGATCATTACGGCAATACCAGGACAAAAGCCTATCAGCCCATCTTGGAGGTTTAAAGTTTTCTCTTTTACCCATTCGAAATACCCGGAATCAGTTTGTACATTCCTTCCCTTACTGCCTTTAGTTTGACTATTGCACTTTTACCGGCTGCCGTAGGCATAAAAAAGCGCTTTCGTCTCCCACCTCGTTCCTTAGTTGCTCCTCCTATTTCAGATTTCAAAAAACCCTTATCCTCCAACCGGTAGAGCGCAGTGTGTATAGCGCTGATATTTATTCTCTTTTGTAGTCTATTCTCTAGTTCGGCTTTTACATTTACGGCATAAGCCTGACTTCCTATAACGCAAATGGCCATAAGCACCAGTTCTTCAAAATCACCGAGTTCAGTAGCTTTCATTTATTATTACTGGTGTCTGACTAAATTTTTGAACAAGAAAAAGTGCCTTTGAAGCGTCCGAGAAAAGATTTTTCCTCAAAGCTAAAAACTACCCCCACCCTGAAGGGAGTAATTAAGAACTGCCCTTTAGGGAAGGGTGTTTTTAGCGAATGATTCCAAATCAAAAAAACTTTTCTCGGACGCCAGTAATTTATTATCATCATAAATGTAAATGTAATAATCATGTATACTTATCCCAGTTAAAATGGTTACGCTCGACCTGGAATAACCAATTTACCTTCAGTGTGCAGCAACTTAACTTATTCAGATCTTAATGTTTCTGTAGGATTGGTATTGGCGGCTTTAAAGGATTGAAAACTAACGGTTATAACCGCCACTATCAGTAAGACCAGCGCCGCCAGGATGAAGCTAATTGGCGATAGTTCGATCTTATACGCAAAATCTTGCAACCAACTTTTGACTACCCACCATGCTAGTGGTAAGGCGAGTATAAAGGCGACCAGAACAAGTTTGGCAAAATCCTTATTTAATAAACTTATTATGCTCAGTACTGAAGCTCCCAACACCTTCCTGACCCCGATTTCCTTACTTCGCTGCCGGACAGAAAAACTGACCAAGCCCAAAAGTCCGAAACCTGCAATGATCACGGCCAGTGTAGAAAATACAAAAAACACGTTGCTGAGCCGTACTTCAGCCCGGTACATCGCGTCGTATTGATCGTCCATAAATTCAAATATAAAGGGCTGCTCAGGTATTAGTTCCTTCCAGGTATCTTCTATCGCCAAAAGTGTATTTTGAATATTTTCGGGCTGAATTCGGGCAAACAAAGCATTGTAATAGTCGGCTTCCACAAATAACACCATTGGTGTTATGGCACGATGTAAAGAAGTAGAATGAAAATCTTCAATAACACCGGTTATCTCACCCTCTCGCCCATTCAGACTTACTTTGGTACCCACGGCGTCCACAGGCTCAAGAAATAGGTTTTTACAAACTTCCTGATTAACAATGAAAGTGTATTTGCGTGTATCGCGCTCTTCCACCTGGACGTTCGCCAAATCTGCCGCATTAAATTCACGGCCTGCCAGTAAGTTAAGTTCCATATTCTTAATGAAATCTATACCCGTACCTACAGCGTTTACGGAAAGGCTATTGTCCAGCGTTCCCGGAACATCGAGTGAGTAACCTCCTCCGACATTTACCAGGCTTTCTGTGGCTATCGATACCCCGGTAACTTCAGCCTTTTGTTCCAAAGCGGTCTTAATTTGATCATACCTTTTGGTTACGAATCTACCGGCAGGTAACACAATCACGTTGTCCCGATTGTAACCTAAGCGTTTATTCTGCATAAAGCTTAACTGACTTTTTACAACGATGCTGCCTACCAACAAACAGAGGGATATCGAGAACTGAAAAATGACGAGTATTTTGCGAGTAAACGAGCCTTTTAAGGACCCTTGAAAATTTCCTTTTAGCGCCGTTTCCGGTGAAAAGGAAGACAAAACGACTGCCGGATAGGCGCCTGCCAGAACACTTACTAAAATAACAATCAAGACAAGCGTGCCCAGCACATCTAAGCTCATTATCGTATCAAAAGTAAAACTCTTTGCGGCCAGGTTATTAAAAGGCTCTAGCACCAAACTGGCAAGGATCAGAGACAAAATGGTGGATAGGAGTACTATAATAGTAGACTCACCCATAAACTGATTAAAAACCTGAATCCTTTGCGCGCCCACTACCTTCCGCATTCCTACCTCCTTAGCGCGCTCCATGGATCGCGCCGTGGCTAAATTCATATAATTGATACACGCTACCAAAAGAATCATCAGGCCTACAATTAGCAACACAGAAATATAACCTATGGAGTTTTGTGGCTGCATTTCATCTGCTATTTCCGAGTATAGATGTATATCGGTCAGTGGCATGAGTTCAAAACCAAGTGAATATCCGCCAAGATCATTCTTAAGTTGTTCATTCACTTTATCTGCCAACTCCTGCCCAATAGTATTTTTATTTGTACCTGCTTTTAATTTGACATAAGTAGCGTAGTTGGCGCTGCTCCATATTTCTTGGTTTGCCTGGCGGAGTGTTGAAAAACTCGACAAAAAGCGAAATTGAAAATGAGAATTGTCCGGAATATTCTCTAAAATTCCAGTGACAGTATAATCGAACCCATTGACTTTAAGCGTCTCATTTAAAACATTCGTAGTACCAAAATATCGTAAAGCAACGTCCTCGGGAATTACCACCGAACGAGGTTTTTTCAAGCACTCTTCTCTATTTCCGTAAATAAGTTTAAAATCAAAAACAGAGAAAAAGGTGCTATCGGCATAAAAGAATTGCTTCTCCTGATTAATATCTTCATCCTTTTGAACCGTAGCCGCAGTAAAACCACCAATGTAGTATAAGCGTACCCCCTCTTCAACTTCATCAAACTCTCTCTTAAGAGCCGGAAGTACCGCAGTGGGTGTTAAATAGATAGTTTCCGAACCTTGTGATGAGCTAAAGGCCATATTTACCCGATAAACTCTTTCTGCGTCTTCATGAAATTTATCGAAGCTCAGCTCATGATAAACATATAGTCCTATCAGTAAACAGGCGGTGAGACTAATGGCAAGACCTAAAATATTCAACAGGCTGTACGCCATATGTTTGCGAAGATTTCGCAGGGCTACGAGCAGGTAACTTTTGAGCATATCTAAATGGTTAGGTGAATGGTATTTTCTTTGAGATATTAATTTCGGCGCTGAAAAAAGTACAAACCCAAAGGCTTTTCTATCAGCTGTGGACTGGTTTTCGTGTTTTCTTAGATAATTATAGTGTTCAAGAAAGTCCCCTTCTATCTCATCCCGAAGGTGTTCAGGGCAAAGGGCTGATAGCACCTTAGCAACCCACTTGGGGGGAGTTTCTGTCATGGATTATATTTCTTTAGCAATTCCGGTGAGATAGAAGCCCAAAGACCCTCTCTCAACTTCTTAATGTCTTCCAGCGCACTCACACCAAAAGGGGTTATAGCATAATACTTTTTTCTTTTACCGCCACGTACCGGAGTGGCTTCTCCTTTTCTCGATTTTAAAAACCCTTTTTTCTCTAAACGATGCAGCGAACTATGCACAGCGCTTAGATTGACCTTTCGTGTGGTGCGCAGTTCTATTTCTTCCAGAATAGCGTTTCCATACGCTTCTTCCAGCACCGCTGCGGTAAGTAGAACGATCTCCTCAAATTCTCCTAAATAGGTTCCTTTCATATTTCAGGTCGATTGTATGAAATTGAACTTTCTGTAAATAGCGCTTACAATCTGCTTCATTATTCTCTTAAAACTTGTGATGGATTACTGATAGCAGCTGAATAGGATTGATAACTGACCGTTCCTAATGCGATAATAACAAGTACTAATCCGGCCAAAATAAAAAATAGGGGGCTAATATCTATTTTATAAGCAAAATCAGTTAGCCATTTATTCATCACCCATATAGCAACGGGAATACTGACAACAAAAGCCAATCCTACCAGTTTCATAAAATCCTTGCCTAATAGTGCCACAATTCCTGTCACTGATGCTCCAAGAACTTTTCTGACACCTATCTCTTTTTTTCTCTGTTCTGTTACAAATGAGGTAAGTCCAAATAAACCCAAACAAGCAATGATTATGGCCAGCATTGAAAACATACCGATAAGCCAGCTGGCATTTTGCTCGGCCTGGTAGAGATTTTTCAAGTCTTCATCCAAAAATTCAAAATTAAATGGGTGATCCGGAGCTACTTTTTTCCATTCTTCTTCTACTAAAGCAAGGTTACGTTGTAGATCACTTTGATCGAATTTCACGGATATGGTCCACATATTTCTTGGATCATAACGTACTACCAATGGTTCAATGGCCTGATGCAGTGATTTATAGTGAAAGTCTTTGATAACGCCTACCACTTTTCCCATTTTATAGTTATCACTTAAGACTCTAATAGCAGCTCCTACAGGATCACCCATAACCAACATTTTGGCTGCCGTTTCGTTGATTATGTAAGCCTGGGAAGAATCCGTTGCAAATTCTGCCGAAATTCCTCGCCCTTCTACAATTTCAATGTTGTAAGTGTCCAGAAAATCGAAATCTACGGTCATGGTATTGATATTCATACGATTGTCGATTCCTGGTATTTCGTACGTCCAATGCGAACTTGTATAACCTGGTACACCGTTGGATTGAGTAACTCCGGCTATCGAGGCGTACGACCTTAGGTTGTTCTTAAATGTGTTCATCTTATCAATAACTGAATTAGGCGGAGAAAAATGAATTATTCTGGCCTTATCAAAACCGAGCGATTTGCTATTCATGTAGTGGGTTTGTTCACTAACCACAATTGCCCCTATTATTAAAAAAGCAGCTATTGAAAATTGTAATACAATGAGCACCTGACGCAACGTAGATTTTGCCGAATATCCTGAACTACTTTTAAGTACCGAAGAAGGCTTAAATGATGAAAGATAAAATGCGGGATATACTCCGGCCACAATACCTGTAAGCAGCCCTATACCCAGCAATATGACAATATTTCCATTCTCAAAATAAGAAGAACTTAAGGACAGACCCATAACGCCATTGAAAATAGACAGAGTAAGCTCAATGAAAATAATGGAAAAAACCAAGGCAATCGTAGTAAGTAAGATCGTCTCACCGAGAAACTGATATACAAGCTGCGTTTTCTGCGCGCCCATTACTTTTCTAACCCCTACTTCTTTGACTCTTTTGGTGGCCCGTGCCGTGGCCAGATTAGTAAAATTGAAGCAAGCAATAGTCAAAATAAAGATCGCTATTATCGCAAAAATCCGGATGTTATTTATATTTCCGGAAGCTTCATCTCCTCGAATCTTTTCAGTAAAATGAATCTCGGCAAGCGGTTGAAGCCAGTCTCCCATCACATCAGGGTTATATACTTTTTTTCTCAACTCCGTGAAGTACTCGTCTATTCTCTTTTCGAGTTCTTTTGACACTACCGCAGAATTCATGAGAAAATAGGAAGAGTAATTCCAGCTATCCAAACTAGAGAGAAATTGATCTTTAGGATAGCCAAATTGACTTTGTACCACCTCTCCTATGGTCTCAAAGGGTACCATATACGAAAATTGCAAGTGGGAGTTAGATGGAATGGATTCAAATACTCCGGTGATAGTTAAGTCGTAGCTGTTATCAAAGTTGATGATTTTGCCAATGGGATCTTCATTATCAAAAAAGTTGTTGGCCACCTCTTCGGATATAACTATTGAAAACGGTTCGGACAGCACTTTCCGGACATCGCCACGTAACAGGCCAATCGAAAAGATAGAGAAAAAATCCTGATCACCTAGCGCCAGGTATTCTGAAGGTAATACCGTATCACCATTTCTCAATAGCGGTTCTTCTTCAAATATGCTGTAGCGAGTAAATCGCTCTATTTCAGGAAAGTAATCCGCCATAGCCGGGGCAAACCCAGGGGGCGTCCAGGTCTGCATTCGAACCGTGCCGTCATCACTTTTATAACGGGGTATGTACCGATAAATGGCATCCCTGTTTTCGTGAAACGCTTCATATCCCACTTCGAATTGAATGTAAAGAGCGATCAAAAAACAACTCGCCAAACCGGCGGCAAGACCAAAAATATTAATGAGACTGTAGCCGAGCTGCCGCCTCAAGTTGCGAATGGCGACAATTGCATAATTACGTAACATATCCATATTAGCAGGTAGGTAATATTTTCTTTTCAATAAGAGCCGCGGAGCTGAAAAAAGTACAAACCCAAAGGCTTTTCGATTCGCCACAAACGCTGAATTGACTTTTCTGAGATGGGCATAGTATTCAAAAAAATCACCTTCGATTTCATCGCTCAGGTGTTCAGGGCAAAGCGCTGAAAGTAAATTTGTAATCCATCCTGGAGGAGTTTCTATCATTGACTATGTCTTTTTTAGAATAGCGGAAAAACCTTCATGCCTGTGCCATTCAAGATTTTAGTTCGCGGCTTTTTATATTTTCCATATATGTAAAAAATATAATTATAAGACTACCTGTGCTAAAAAAGGTTGCACAAGAGCAACTCATTTTTTTTACAATGGCCGACTGATCTCCGGAATTCTTAAAACAGCTGATCTAACCTAACTAACATTCGTTATAAATAGCTATATTTAAATCCCTTAAAAAACTATAAATGGCGTATTCCAGGATAGCAGGCATCGGTCATCATGTGCCTGAGCGTGTTGTAACCAATGACTACCTCTCCACTATTATTGACACCAACAACGATTGGATCATCGAACGGACAGGCATCGAAGAAAGAAGATTTATCGACCCGGCTAAAGACACCGTTGCCAATATGGCGGCCAAAGCAAGTAGAATGGCTATAGAAAGGGCCGGGGTTAAAGTCGAAGAAATAGAATTCATTGTATTTGCCACTATCACATCAGACTATTATTTTCCGGGTTCGGGGGTTTTATTGCAGCGTGAATTAGGGCTGGAAGGTATTCCTGCCATGGACATAAAAAACGCCTGTTCAGGTTTTATTTATGCCCTGTCAACGGCCGATCAGTTCATTAAAACCGGTATGTACAAAAAGGTTCTGGTCATAGGTGCAGAGATCCAATCTACGGCTTTGGATTTAACTACCAGAGGTCGCGGAACCGCAGTGATATTTGGTGACGGTGCCGGAGCGGCTGTTCTTGAGGCCGCTGAAGAGCCAGGTGTATTATCGACGCACTTACATTCTGATGGTCGTTTTGCGGAAGAATTGTATGTAAAGGATCCCGGAAGCAGTAGGCCACATGAAGAAAGGCAGCCTGAGCAGATCCTGGATACTTCAGGATTTAAGGTATATATGAACGGTAATTTAGTTTTTAAACATGCCGTGATTCGTTTTATGGAAGTGATCAACGAAGCACTGAATGCTAATAACATGGCCAAAGACGATATTGACCTTTTGGTACCACATCAGGCAAACTTAAGAATAAGCAACTATATTCAATCGAAATTAGCACTGCCTGATGAAAAGGTATATAATAATATTATGAGGTACGGTAATACCACAGCCGGCTCTATACCTATTGCCATGAGTGAAGCCTGGGCAGAGGGTAAGATTAAAGAAAATCAAGTAATTTGCTTAGCCGCATTTGGAAGTGGTTTCACTTGGGCTTCTGCACTTATCAGATGGTAATTAGACAAATAAAGGAATGAAAACCACGCAATACAACCCAAGTTCTTTAGAAGTAGCCTTCGCACAGGCGATTGAAGATTTGAAATCTCACATTGAAAAGAAATTGCCTGACAACGAAGTCATCAAAATTGAAAACAAGATATCTGCTGATAATCCTACTGTTAAATTCTACCTTTTGGATAAGGATGGCGATCCTCACGAGGTAGTGCTAAAGATTATTCAAAGTCCGGATAAGTTTTGATTCACTCAAATCAGTGCCTAGTTAAAAGCCAGGTCTTTATAAGCCGCTGTAATAGCTAAAAAGCATCACTACATCTGAATCATTGTTAAGCTTCAACTTCTTTGATTTAACAAATTCTTCAATATCAGAATATCTGGAAGCAAATAGATCTTTATTTTTCTTAAGTCTTTTATCCAGCAGATTAACTTCATTTTTAACTACAAAGTAGTATTTAGACTTGACCTGGATCTTATTTTCATTATCACCCATATCCAGTGCAGGCACATAGGTAGACTCCTTCACCGAGATGTTGTAAGACTTTAGTAATAGTGTTTCTTCATTCTTTGATAATACCTGCACTATGTTTGACAGTCCATCAGATGAGACTAAATTTAGTTTCTTGGTATTAACAAATTCCATATCAAGGTTTGACTCCGGATTCGAAATTGTAAACTCATCTATCATCACATAGGGGCAAATTTTTATTTCCTCTTCATAACGAATTTCCAGACCATCACTTTCTAGATCGTACCTAAGGTTATAGCCACTTATTTTGGTTCCATTTTTTAAAGTCAATTCTCCTGATCGCCAGTCTTCATGGATGTAAGTGGATCCTACTGTGCTTGGTGGCGCCAAAGGCAACTCATTTATAATCCCACCGGGATCCACGTTGGCATCCATAATTGTCAGTTGACCAGTACTCTTTTGGCTGTATGACTCCAATAGCATTGAAGACAACAGTAAGCAAACGATTAGCTTAGTATAATCCATCTGATAAAAATGTTAAAGGACTGTTGTAACAGACGGTAACAACGTACAACAGTCCTTTAAATTCAAATTTACTCTAGTTTATAAAGCCTAACTACACCTGTATCACCGGCATCGTTAACCCAGTCGATATCAATAATTATATTATCATCATCGTCGACGGTCACCTTACCTGAGTGCTGAAAAAATGAACCATCACGTGGCGAAATCACATCTCCGCAGACATTGATAGTGCCCTCAGGGTCTTCATCTCTCTCCAGAATCTGCACATATTCTCCAAAAGATCGATCATCTACATCAAATTGACCTGCATTTACCATTGTAAAAGTCACCGTATCTTCAATAGCATTATAAGGCACCCCTGTTCGTGTTACTCCGTGTGCTATAGATCTGTAATCTCCGCTAATATCTATGTCAGAAGGGCAAATAGTGGTAATCGATTCAGATGCCGTAGCAGACCTCAACTGAAGAACGTCACGGATAGTAACCGATACACTCCCGGTGGTAGTAGCTCCACCAGCTGTAAATATTCCGGTCAATACACCTGCTGATTCTCCTTGCAGAGCATCCGCATCATCCTGGTCGTATTCAATGGTACCTGCAGAAGCCGACAATTCTATGAGGTCGATACCTCCTCCGGCAACCTCAATAATATCTACCGTAAATGTTGAAGTATCACCGGCATTAAGAGTGTCCGCATTAAAACTGACTGCAAATTGGGGAGCGTCAAATTGGAATTCGGTTTCTACGGAAAACGTCTGACTAAATGACTTTTGAACAGGATCGCCTGTAGTTTCATCAATCTGACGATCAAAAACCTCAACCGTGATATCAAATTTGCCTTCATAAATCAATGGCAGTTCAACATTAACTGAAAAACTACCTTCCGTCTGGCCTATGATACCATTTTCATTTACAGTGAATGACCCCAAATCATTTGTAGTGCTTACCGCTATAGAATCTACGCCGGCAGGAGCATCGGTAACCGTCACATTAATAGTAAGCACGTCACTACCAGATAGCGTGTCTGCGGATTGGGTGGCCACGAAAGATGGAGAATCTAAAAACACCTGAGGCGTTGTGAATGTCTCATCATCACATGAAAAAGGCACTATCGCACCTAGTAGTAGAATAAAATATAATATTCTTTTCATCTTTTCAATTTTACTTTTTTGTAAATACAATAGTCCAGGATATCGAATTATTGGACTCAAAAACGTTTAGCGTAAGTACTCCATTAACCGGGTCCCACGTTCCACCTCCGGTATCTGTAGTTCGCCCAAAAGTACTAGTTGGCTGCATTTGTGGGACTCCACATATATCGAAAATATCGCCGGGATATGCCACGCCTCCAAAAGGGGCATAGGCAAGTGCCGAAATGTCAGAAATGGTGTACCTGAAAGGTTCTGGTCCTGAAAATGTGATTGTAACGTCGTTGGTACTTCCTATAAACCCACCAAAGCTGCTCGCGGTAATTTCGCTGGAATAAGAGCCTTCAAATTCCTCAACGTTAGAAGGGCAGATTGCCGGAATGTTGATTGTGCATGTTCCATTGGAGCCAGCAGTTCCACATATAGCCGCAGCAGTATTTGCAGGACCAAATTCCCTTCCATCTGTCATGACTACGTTAAAACTCAAAGTGAACATATCACTCGGCCCTAAGTCTTCAGCAGTAAGTCCCTCAACTAGGGCAATCATATCAGTTACCTGATAAACAACCCTCCCGTTCAAATCTGTTTCTGTAGAAATTAGCACAGGCTCCGTCGTAGCCCCTCCATTTGGAGTAAACTGAAGTGATATTTCCAATCTATCAATCAGGTCTCCATCGTTGCCATTTGCATCGAACGGCTGAAGATCAAATTCCACGGTTAAAGTTTCAATATCGGCCAGTAGGTTTATTGAAGAATGGTCCGGATCTACCGTTGCCTTTACCGTACCACCCCTATCGACAGTCTCAAGTGCTGTTTCTACATCTGTCTCACAAGCCCCTACACCAATTAAGATGCATAGGAATGCTATATATTTTATTTGAAAAATTTTCATGTCTTGATTTTTAATCTTAGTTAACATCCCAGAATACTTTATCAATTGCGGGTAGCCTTTGAGAGGGTGCATTAGGGTTTGCAGATAGCTGGGTATCGACGTACGTATAGCTAACTGCAAAACTTCTGCTACTTGTGGTATTTACATCACCGTCAGCATTAGGATCATAAATTTCAGGCATACCGGTTCTTCTTATATCATTGTAGCTATCAATGCCCCATCCAAAGCTGGCAATAGCCTTTTGCTGCAAAATAAGATCTAACTTTCCGGCATCATCCGCTTCATCATACTCAACTAACCGGTCATCTATGTATGTATCTATATCCGCTTGAGCAATAGTAGGGTCGCCAGCTCCTATAATGCCAACAACCTGGTTCACTTTGTCAAAAGCCGCCTGAATGCCTTCAGAAAACAGCTCCCTAGGATCGCCTGTGGCACCTTCTTCCAGAGCCAACTCGGCCAGAATAAACTTCACTGCGTAATTGGTAAGAAACCTTTCAGGCGCATTTCCGGAAGAGCTGGTGGCCCCACCTGTTCCTCCGTTTTGATCATTATAAAGGCCGCCTGCCGGGTAAAGCCCTAGTAGAGATTGTGAATTTTGCTGTGCAAAACTTGCATTAGGACCAACGGCGCCAAAGCGAAAGGATACAAACAACCCATCGTCCGTG
>JBCDHA010000033.1:0-14000 GCA_038750705.1 Bacteroidota bacterium | reverse complement strand
GGTAGAATCAGATTACTATGTTCTGCTCAATTCTGATGTGGAAGTTACTGAAAACTGGATAACACCAATCTTTGATCAATTAGAGGCAGATAAGAACGTGGCTGCCGTGCAACCAAAAATACTGGACTTCAATAACCGGCTCAAATTTGAATATGCGGGTGCTGCAGGAGGAATGATTGATACACTTGGCTACCCTTTTTGCAGAGGAAGATTATTTCAATCTATTGAAGGCGATGGAGGGCAATATGATGATGTACACCAAATATTCTGGGCTACAGGCGCATGCCTTTTTATACGCGCGAATGTTTATCATAAATGCGGTGGTTTAGACCCTGACTTCTTTGCGCATATGGAAGAAATAGATATGTGCTGGCGAATTAATGCCATGGGTTATAAAGTAATGTATAATGGAAAAAGCAGCGTGTATCATGTGGGTGGAGGTACACTTGAGCGCACAAATCCTAAAAAAACCTATCTCAATTTCAGGAATGGACTGTCCTTGCTGTATAAAAATTACAGAGTTTGGGAAATCATATTCAAGCTTCCTGTTAGACTAGCTTTAGACATTGTAGCGGCTATTAAATTTATGCTTTTCGATGGATTCAGAAATGGTTTGGCAGTTTTACAGGCTCATATTGATTTTATTTTCGAACTCCCTGTAAATTTCAAGAAACGAAGAGCAGCAAAACGCTTGTTTAAGCCCGTAAAACTAAAAGCGATCTACACCGGCAGCTTAGTTTGGGACTATTATATACGCGGCATTAGAAAGTACTCTGACCTGAATAATCAATAATACCAGATCGGATCACGCTTACGCATGTATTTTCTGATATTCATAATAAAGGCCAGCGCTAAATATATTATAATGGGAGAGCCTACGGTTATAAAAGAAGCGTAAATAAAAAAGATTCGAATTCTCGAAGAAGCTATACCCAGCTTTTCACCCAGCCGTGTGCAAACACCAAAAGCATTTTTCTCAATAAATATTTGGAATCTTTCCATTGTTTAATGTAACAACGTGTAAAGTTACAATCCTTTCAACAAGAATCAAGGCGCTTTTACCGCTATTATTAGACGCTTATCGACAAATATGCGCCTTCACAAATATAAGCCCCATTATATCCCATTACGAATAGTTCGTTCCTAATTTTTTACTATTATTGCAGTTGATTTAATCAATTTGAAACAATTTTAGAAAAAACTACCAAGACCATCTAAACGTAAATCCGATGAGAAAATTATTTTACGCTATAGCGCTGTTTGCTGCGTTCACTCTATCAGGGTGTGCACTTAATCAAATGGTTAAAATGGCGGAACAGCAAAACCTTACTGTATCACCAAATCCACTTGAAGTTCACGCTGATACTGTAGCTTTTGAAATGTCTGCTAATCTTCCCGTTAAGATGTTAAAAAAAGGTAAAGTTTATACCTTGAATACATTTTATAAGTATGGAGATAACGAGTCTGCACTAGAGCCCATTCAATTCAAGGCAGATGATTATCCCAACGCTTCTGAAGAGCAGCCTCGAGCTAGTAAGGAATACAGCTTTGCTTACTCACCTGCTATGAAAAGCGGATCATTAGAGGTTCAGGGAGTAGCTTCTGACCCAAAAAATGGAAAATCAAAAGAGTCTCCTCGTTTAGCGGTAGCTCCTGGTATAATTACCACATCAAAATTGGTAGAGCCCGTGTATTATGCAGCTTATGCAGATCATGGCTACAATAATCAGGAAGAACTAATCCCTGTTATGGTGAATTTCTATTTTGACCAAGGCCGTTCGGTGCTTAAGTACTCAGAAAGAGTAAGCGATAGAGGTCAAAGGCTTGATGCATTTATTGCCGAAAAGAATGTGACTCGCACAGTGACCATCACAGGTACACACTCTCCTGAAGGAGCTGAAAGAATTAACACCCGACTTGCAGCTGATCGTGCCGCTTCAATTGAATCTTTCTACCAGCGTCAAATGAAAAAGTATGATTACGCAGGCATGGCAGATTCTATCAAGTTCATTACCAAGGATGTGGTTAGAGATTGGGCGGTCTTCAAGGATTCCTTGTCTGCTTATGACGGCATATCTTCAGAAGAAAAGTCGGCTTATCTGGATATAGTTAACGGACCGGGTTCTTACGAAGAAAAAGAAGATAAGTTACATAGCCTGCCTACTTATAAAAAGGTGTTCAGAGAATTGTATCCTAAACTAAGGGTGGCAAAAACGGAAATACTTAAGGTAAAAGAAAAGAAAACAGACGCGGAGATTTCAGTACTGGCGAAGCAAATTGCTAACAATGCAGTTTCTGCCGACACGCTCTCTGAGGAAGAATTGATGTATGGCGCAACTTTAACTCCTTCACTAAGCGAGAAGGAAGCTATCTATCTTGCCGCTACCAAGAAGAGTGGAAGCTGGAATGCGCATAACAATTTAGGAGCTACTTACGTAGCTATGGCTATTGAAGGTGATGCTTCAGCAGGTGATAAAGCGCTAGCTCAATTAGAGATCGCAGCTAATAAAAATGCAACAGCAGAAGTACATGCTAATTTAGCTTCAGTACACCTTATGAAAGGTAACGCTTACAAAGCTTACGAGCATTTACAGAAAGCTTCTGGCGGATCAGGTGAAATGGCCCAAGGCGTTAACGGCGTAAAGGGTTCTGTTGAAATCATGATTGCCAAGTATGGCGATGCCGTTCGTTCGACTTCCGGAGCGAACAACACAGCAGTGAATCTTTTTAACAAAGGCCTTGCTCAGGTGCTGAACAAAGACTATCAAAATGCAATAAGCTCATTCAATGATGCTGCAGCTCAAGATGCTAACATGGGCATAGCACATTACGGCGCTGCTATTGCAAGCGCCAGATTAGGCAATGAATCAGATGTGGTAAGCCACTTAAGTTCAGCTGTACAAGCCACTCCTTCATTAAAAGAAGATGCACTTGCTGATCTTGAATTTGCTTCTTTTGTTTCAAGTGAAGCTTTCAGAAACGCACTGAAATAAGCAATAAATCATTTTAAAAAAGCCCTTTGGAAAGTTTTCAAAGGGCTTTTTTATTTTATACAGGTAGCTTTGCGGTTACCACAGTTGGTGTTATTTTTACGTCCTTAAAATTATAGCAACAGATGAGAGAGATTCAATTCAGACAAGCACTTGGAGAAGCCATGAGTGAGGAAATGAGAAGGGACGAAAAGGTTTTTCTTATGGGAGAAGAAGTGGCCGAGTATAATGGCGCATACAAAGTGAGCCAAGGTATGCTTGATGAATTTGGGCCTGACAGGGTGGTTGATACGCCGATTGCAGAACTCGGGTTTGCAGGCATTGGCGTAGGCGCTGCTATGAATGGCCTTAGACCCATTATTGAGTTTATGACCTTTAATTTCTCCCTGGTAGCTATAGACCAGGTTATTAACAGTGCCGCTAAGACCATGTCGATGTCTGGTGGTCAGTTTAATGTACCCATCGTATTCAGAGGTCCTACAGGAAACGCCGGAATGTTAAGCTCTCAGCATTCTCAAAATTTTGAGAGTTGGTATGCTAATACACCGGGATTAAAAGTGGTGGTACCTTCAAATCCATATGATGCCAAAGGTTTATTGAAGACCTCTATTCGCGATGAAGATCCGGTAATTTTTATGGAATCCGAATTAATGTATGGCGACAAAGGTGAAGTTCCTGAAGGTGAGTACCTTATTCCTATAGGGCAGGCCGATGTTAAGCGTGAAGGTAGTGACGTGACCATTGTTTCTTTCGGAAAATTTATGAAAGTGGCCATGGAAGCAGCTGACGCGCTGGCTAAGGATGGAATCAACGCAGAAGTTATCGACTTGCGTTCCGTACGACCTATTGACTATAACACGGTGGTAGAGTCGGGTAAGAAAACCAATCGTTTGGTAATTGTAGAGGAAGCCTGGCCGTTAGCAGCCATCAGTTCAGAAATTACATATCATATTCAGAAGCACGCTTTTGATTATCTGGATGCTCCTATTCATAGAATAAATAGCCTGGATGTTCCTCTTCCTTATGCACCCACATTGATAGAGGCCATCCTTCCTAACGTGAAGCGCACGGTGGAAGCGGTGAAGGCAGTGTCCTACAAATAAGAAGAGATAGGCCTAATATTTTAAAACAAAAGACCCGTGACGTGTTTATTACTTCATGAGGTTAAAAATCTGTACTAACGTAGCGGCATCACATCTTACAGTAAAAGAAGGATTTAATGAAACGCTTTTTCTTTCGCTAAACCCTCCTTTTCCTCCTGTACGATTAGAAAAGTTTGACGGATGTAAAAAAGGAGATAAGGTCGAGCTTGAACTGAATTTTCTATTGTTTAGGCAGCGCTGGCATAGCGATATAACCTTTGATCTCACCAATGCTGAAACCTTTCAATTCATTGATATCGGCGTTAAACTTCCGTTTTTTCTAAAACGATGGCATCATCATCATATCGTGAATCGTATTGATAGCGATACTAGTGAAATCATAGATGATATCACTTTTTCCAGCCCCTTTTGGTTACTGGATTTTTTACTTTACCCTGCACTTTATCTTCAGTTTCTTTATCGCAAGCCTATTTACAAGAGGGTATTTAATAAGAGATAATTTCGTAATTTAAAGAATGGACTTAAGAAAAGAAGTGCAGTCAAGGAGCGGCCCTTTTCGCAAAGTAAGGGATGTTTACGGTAATAATATGGAAGATATGCCCAACTTAAGTAATCAAAGGGCGCCGGAGAATATAGAAGAAATTCTTGAATACAATCGAAACAGAAACGCCGGAAACAGGATGAGGTCAATTGTTTTCAACAGTCTTATGGTAATAGCTGCCGGCATCTTTGTTCTTTTCCTGCTTTTGTTCTTTTCAGGGTATATAGACCTCTATACCAGCTAGTTATCTGCCAAATGGATTAAGCGCTGCCAGGCCTTTCTTGCCGCCACCCATCTTATTCATGGTTTTCATCAGTTTTTTCATGTCGCCAAACTGCTTGATGAGGTTATTGACTTCCTGAACAGAAGTACCGCTGCCAGTGGCAATTCTTTTTCTCCTGCTTCCGTTGAGTATTTCAGGGCGTTCTCGCTCTTCATGGGTCATTGAGCGAATAATCGCTTCTATAGGCTTGAATGAATCATCATCTACATCTACACCTTTTAAAGCTTTACCCATGCCGGGTATCATGCCCATGAGATCTTTGATATTACCCATTTTCTTAATCTGCTCCAGCTGGCCCAGGAAATCATTGAAGTCAAATTGGTTTTTCCTTATCTTCTTGTTGAGCCTGCGCGCTTCCTCTTCATCAAAAGTTTGTTGTGCCTTCTCTACAAGTGAAACTACGTCACCCATTCCCAGAATCCTGTTGGCCATCCTATCGGGATAGAAGCGATCAATGGCCTCCATTTTCTCGCCATGAGAAATAAACTTGATCGGTTTTTCCACTACCCTACGGATGGAGATGGCAGCCCCTCCCCTGGTATCACCGTCAAGTTTTGTGAGCACAACCCCATCAAAATTCAGGCGATCATTAAATGCCTTAGCGGTATTCACAGCATCCTGACCCGTCATTGAATCGACGACAAAAAGAGTTTCAGAAGGATCCAAAGCCTGCTTCAGCTTTGAAATCTCATCCATCATTTCTTCATCTACGGCTAAACGACCTGCGGTATCGACAATAACCACCTTTTTGCTTGTAGTTTTTGCATGTTTTATGGCATTATTAGCTATTTCTACTGCATTTTTATTTTCAGGCTCGGCATAAACTTCAACATCTATCTGCTCGCCTAAAACTTTCAACTGATCAATAGCGGCCGGTCGGTAGATATCACAAGCGGTAAGCATGACGGATTTTCCCTGGCCTTTAAGATACTTTGCCAGCTTACCTGAAAAAGTTGTTTTACCAGACCCTTGAAGACCGGCAATAAGTATAATGGCCGGATTACCTTGCACGGTAATGTCCTCACCCTGACCGCCCATAAGGGCCGTTAACTGATCGTTGGTAACTTTAGTCAATAATTGCCCCGGGGAAACTGATGTAAGCACATCCATACCAAGTGCCTGTCCTTTTATTTCATCCGTTACCTCTTTGGCTACCTTATAGTTAACATCAGCATCAATAAGCGCCCTACGTATCTCCTTAACGGTAGTAGCTACGTTTACCTCAGTTATACTTCCCTGACCTTTCAGTGTTTGAAAAGCCTTATCCAGCTTATGACTTAAATTATCGAACATATCAGATTCTTTTCTAGGGCTGCAAAATTAAGAATTATGAAATAGCGAGCGTACATAGTTTCAATTTAATGGGTATCTATTCTTCTCTAATAGAGAACCATCTTTCCCTAAAAGGGAATACATTGTTTGTGCAATGAATGAAGTATACGTAGTAAACCTTCACAATCAGCGGGTTATAATTGAAATAAAACAACCGCATAATTCTTGCTGTATCCGGTGTATGAAGATCGATAAAAATACAAAGTTCAGTTGGCTTGCTGAAGAAGTACGATCAAAGGATTCTATCCGTCATGAACTTGTTGGCATTCTGGGCTTAAGTTTTATAGTCGCACTTATAATAGTAATTACAGGATTCCTGCTTTTATCCTAGCCTTTATGATTGACCTCTTTTCGAGGATTGTGATTTGCCTGAGGCCCAAGGTGAGTCAGAACGTGGTTCGTGTCACATATGGGTCCGGTGTTATATGAAAAGTGTGAACTTCGCTTAGGTGAATTGATTGTGTAAAGTGCTATGCTTTTTGGAGATAAATTAACCGCGCCAAACCGTATGCTACCTTTACGGTAATCCGTGAGCACGGCATAGAATATTTATACCGTTCTCACCGGCAGTAGGCTCTGTATTTATGTTTGGTTTTTGTTACTCTTACCCAGAGCTCTGGCAAGTGAAAGTGGTCCTTGGAATATTTGTTTCAGAAATGGACTTAAACCCACCCGCTATATCTACTATATTGTGAAAGCCACGACCTTTTAAAATAGAGGCAAAGATCATTGACCTATACCCACCAAGACAGTGTAGGAAGTATTTTTCATCTCTGTTCAACCCTTCCATATTATCATTGATGAAGTCTAACGGCATATTCTGAGCACCTTCTACATGTTCTGCCTCAAATTCTGATGGTTTTCTGACATCGAGCACCGCCAAAGAAGCAGCATAGCGCTGCTCAAACTGGTTGGCCGGTATTGATTCCACAGTATCAGTTTCCTTACCCGCATTTTTCCAGGCTTCAATACCTCCTTTTAAGTACCCCAGGGTATTGTCATACCCTACTCTGGAGAGTCGGGTAACTACCTCTTCTTCCCTACCCTCCGGGGCGATAAAAATCATCGGTTGGTTTAAATCATTAATTAGTGCACCCACCCAGGGAGCAAAACTTCCATCTATTCCTATGAATATAGAGTTGGGAACATGTGCCGCTGCAAACTGCTTTGGAGATCGTGTATCTAACACCAGGGCGCCTTCATGATTAGCCATGGATTCAAACGTTTCTACATCAAGTGCCACACTTCCCTTTTCAAGTACCTGGTCAAAATCAAAAGCGCCGGTTTTATTAAGCATTGCATTTTTAGCAAAGTACTGAGGTGGTGGAAGTATACCTGTAGTCACCTCTTTAACAAACTCTTCTTTTGTCATATCCGCCCTGAGAGCATAATTAGTTCGTTTTTGATTACCTAACGTATCGAAAGTTTCCGAGCTCATATTTTTTCCGCACGCTGAACCGGCGCCGTGAGCGGGGTATACTATAACCTTATCAGGCAACGGCATTATCTTACTTCTGAGGCTATCATACAACATACCTGCCAGGTCCTCTTTTGTAAGATCTGATCTAATTGCAAGATCAGGACGTCCAACATCGCCTATAAACAGCGTATCGCCACTAAAAATAGCATGCTCATGACCTTGCTCATCTACTAATAAAAAAGTAGAACTTTCGGGAGTATGGCCCGGCGTATGCAGAACTTTGATGGTTACCGCTCCCAGCTCAAATCGTTCACCGTCGTAGGCCTCATGGATGTCATACTCAGTCTTCGCTCCAGGACCATAAATGATCTTTGCACCACTCTGATGCGCCAAATCAACATGACCTGACACGAAATCAGCATGAAAATGTGTTTCAAATATGTATTTTATTTTGGCTTTATTCTTTTCTGCCCTTTTCAGGTATGGCGCTGTTTCCCGTAGGGGATCAATAATGGCTACCTCACCCATTGATTCGATATAGTAAGCACCCTGGGCTAAGCATCCTGTATATATTTGTTCTATTTTCATAATCGTACTATTTGCTGGCAAATCTAGGTGATCAGGAAATTCCGACCGGTAACAATTGTTACTTATGTTAAAGTAAGTTATGGTTTAATTCTAATCTTATTTCTGCCCAGGTCAATTTTCCCTTGTTTCTCAAGCTGTTTAAGTAAGCGAGAGATCACCTCACGAGTAGAATTTAACTCATCAGCTATCTTTTGATGTGTTGTTTCTAACACATGAGAGTTATTCACAGTTGATTTATCCATTAAATACCTCCAAAGCCTTTCATCCATTTTATGAAAAGCTATGCTATCGATCGTATTAAGCAACTCTTCGAACCTTGTCCGATACGTATTCATAACAAAGCTTTTCCATGACGGGTATTTCAACATCCACGAGTCTATTAGACCGGCAGGAAGCATAATTAATGTGGTATCTTCTTCTGCAACAGCCCTAATCTCACTTTTCTGATCCGATAGACAGCAGGTAAGAGACATAGCACAAGTTTCACCGGGCTGAAGATAATATAAAATCAATTCATTACCCTGCGCATCCCGGCGCATGATTTTAAGTGACCCACTGTTTAACAACGGCATTTTTTGAACGCTACCCCCATAGTCCATGACTTTATCATCCATCTTGTACCTGGTAATAAGCCCTACCTGATCTATCTCTGCCCGTAGCTCTGACTCTTGTAGTTCCGGGAAATTTTCATTTAGCAATTCAATAATTGATGACATTAGTCAAAAGTATATATTTGTTGGTATTAATAATCGAACCGTTGGGTGGCTTTTGCTATCGAAACCGATTTATTTAACGTTCAAACATAGAAATCCCGGTTTTTTCCTTACTTTAAAACTATATTAATAGTATATGTTATCAACCATTAAATCTGACTTCCCAGCGGGCCTTGTAGTCTTTCTTGTTGCCGTTCCTCTGTGTTTAGGCATAGCACTGGCATCAGGAGCGCCTCTTTTTTCAGGCATTATTGCAGGCATGGCAGGGGGCATAGTGGTCGCGCTTATAAGTGGCTCTAAAATTGGAGTCAGTGGGCCGGCAGCGGGTTTAGCCGTTATAGTTGCCGACGCCATAAAACAACTGGGGACAGATTCCAGCGGGCATTTTGATATGGAAGCAGGGTTTGCCTTATTCCTTTCTGCTACTGTAATCGCCGGCATATTTCAGATTATTTTAGCCTTTTTAAAAGCCGGTATTATCGGGTATTACTTCCCTAACTCAGTCATCAAAGGCATGCTATCCGCCATTGGGATAATCATTATTTTAAAACAGATACCTCATGCCTTGGGTCATGACGTGATTCCGGATGGGTTTCTCGGCTTTTTCCAATCCGATGGTGAAAATACGTTCAGTGAAATTTTTGTATCCTTTCAGGACATTAACCCGGCGGCGGTGATTATTACCGCTATTTCGATAGCCATTCTTATTTTATGGGAACAAGGTTTCATGAAAAGAATTAAATTATTCCAAATTGTTCAGGGGCCGCTTGTCGTGGTAGTGGCCGGAATTTTTTTGAGTAGGTTCTTTACGGGCGCCGGGTATCATTTAGACGCAGATGAAATGGTAAGTATTCCACTGGCCGCTGAATCCGGTGGATTTACTTCTTTGTTTACCTCTCCCGATTGGAGCCGACTGTTTACAATGGAAATTTTTGTGTTGGGTTTGACTATTGCCATTGTTGCAAGTCTTGAAACACTTTTATGTGTAGAGGCCACAGATAAGCTAGATCCTGACAAGAATGTAACTCCTACAAACAGAGAACTCCTTGCTCAAGGCTCGGGAAATATTGTTTCCGGGTTAATTGGCGGCCTGCCGGTTACCCAGGTCATAGTAAGAAGTTCAGCTAATATTCAGTCCGGAGGCAAGTCCAAAATGTCTGCTTTTATTCATGGCTTGATGATATTGTTTAGCGCTCTTCTTATTCCCAATGTACTGAACATGATTCCTTTATCAAGTTTAGCTGCCATTCTTTTTATTGTGGGTTATAAACTGGCCAAACCCGCACTTTTCAAAGAAATGGCACTAAAAGGGCGTTCACAATTTTATCCATTTATAATAACCATATTAGGCATTATATTAACGGATCTTCTCATAGGAATTGGCATAGGGCTGGCAGTAGCTATATTTTTGATTCTTTATAAAAATTTTACCACGCCTTTTAGTTTCAGTGAAAACCATGAACCAGGTCAGCCTATTGTGATCAAACTATCGGAAAATGTAACGTTCTTAAATAAGGCCGGAATAATGCAGGCATTGAATGTGATCCCTCCAAAAAGTGATGTGGTTATAGACGCTCGAGACTCCAAGTATGTTCATCCTGATGTAGCGGAGATTATTGACGATTTCGAGATCCATGCGGCAAAAACCGGTATAAGCTTGAAAATGTTAGGCGATTTGCATGAGGTGAATCATAACGCACTTAATCACCTTAAAGTCAAGGTGGGGAACAATGAAAAGGAGAAGTCGTATTTGGCAAGTATATTAAAATCTTAATGCCAGGTACCAACATTATAGTTTATCCGTCGTTAACACACTAAGAAGTGCCCGATTGGTTAATATGTTAAAAAATAAGAAGTTACTCTTTTCAACGGTTTTACTACTAACCTTATCGTTATTTGCGCTATCGTTTACTAACCCTGGTAAGCGCTATTTTGAGATCGCCAAAAACCTCGACATTTTCGCCACCCTGTTCAAAGAGGTAAATGTAATGTACGTGGATGAGATAAACCCTAACAAGGTGATCAAAGTAGGAATAGATGCGATGCTTAGGTCTCTTGATCCATATACAGTTTATATTCCTGAAGATGATATCGAAGATTTTCGTACGCAAAGCACAGGACAATACGGTGGCATAGGCGCGGTAACAAGTCGTATAAACGGAGCGGTAAAGGTGATCATGCTTATGGAGGGCTACTCAGCACAGAGAGATGGCCTCAAAATAGGCGATGAGATCATTAAAATAGGAAATGTTGACATAACCAACCTGTCAAGAGAAGAAACGAATGATCTCATGAAGGGGCAGGCGAATACCAATGTCAGCCTTACGGTCAGGCGTTTTGGTAATGATACCCCAGTAACACTGAACTTTACAAGAGAAAAAGTTAAAGTTAAAAATGTACCTTACTATGGAATGGCTTCTGAAGACGTTGGGTATTTAAAGCTTACGGAATTCACGATGCAAGCGGGAAAAGAAGTAAAAAATGCGGTGATCGAACTCAAAAAATCCGGAGCAAAAAAGATCATTGTAGACGTACGTGATAACCCCGGCGGACTACTTATTGAAGCCGTTAATATTGTGAATGTATTTATACCTAAAGGAAAAGAAGTGGTTTCCACAAAGGGTAAGGTAACTGAAAATAATGCCGTATATAAAACTTTGAACTCCCCCGTAGATACGGAAATCCCTTTGGCTGTTCTGATTAGTAGTGGTAGTGCTTCCGCATCGGAAATTGTAGCAGGTTCCATACAAGATTATGACCGCGGTGTTATTATAGGCGAAAAATCATTTGGAAAAGGATTGGTTCAGATTCCAAGGCCTTTATCCTATAATTCACAGTTAAAGGTGACCACAGCCAAGTACTATACGCCTAGCGGTCGCTGCATTCAGGCATTAGATTACAGCAACCGCAATGCTGATGGCAGTGTAGGTAAGGTAGCCGATAGCTTGAAAAAACAGTTTAAGACCGTTAATAACAGGATAGTTTATGATGGTGGCGGTGTCGACCCGGATATTGAAGTAGGTAAAAAGCGACTAGCGCCAGTGGCTTACGCCCTGGCCGGCAAAGGTCTAATCTTTGAATACGCTACCAAGTTTTATTATGAAAACCAAAGTTTAGATATTGAAGACTTTCAATTGTCAGATTCTCAATACGCTGACTTTAAGAAATGGATGAGCAATAAGGAGTTTTCTTATACCACGAAAGTTGAAAACGACCTGAAACGTCTCACCGCAAACGCAGAAAGTGAAAAATATTACGGGAGGATTGAAGACCAAATTAAAGCTTTAGAAAGCACCGTTGAGCGTAGTAAGCAAAATGACCTCGACAATTTCAAATCTCAGATAGTAAGGCTTTTGGAACAAGAAATAGCCACAAGATATCAACTTGAAAAGGGCGCTATTGAAAGCTCTTTCGACAGCGATAAAGATATTTTACGAGCCATTGCTGTTCTTGGGAATCCACAAGAATACAAGTCCATTTTATCGGGCAAATAGTTGAAGTCAATCTTCAAAAGACTCAAAAAGAAGCGTTACTGGTTAACAGCAGTTAGCACATTTGTTATATTTCAGGTACTGTCAAGTTGTTTTACTTTTAGAATGAGTCCCAAAGAAACGGAGACCTATTTTACAGACAGAAATGTAAGTGCCGAGAGACAGTCTTACACCGTGGGTGACCGAAGCATCACTTTTGTAAGTGTTGTAAATCAAGAAAAGCCCACTGTCTTTTTTTTTCATGGCGCCCCTGGGTCATGGTCAGCATTTAAAGAGTTTTTAGTAGACAGTGCTTTGATAAACCGGTTTTCGTTGGTTTCAGTAGACAGACCCGGATATGGCCACTCGGACTTTGGCTGGGTTGAGCCCTCGTTAAAAAATCAGGCCTTCCTTATGAAACCATTGCTCGAAAAATATGCTAATACGCCTAATATCCTGGTTGGTCACTCATTGGGTGGTCCTGTTATTGCCAAAATAGCAATGGAATATCCGGATTTAGTTGATGGTCTTGTCATGGTTGCCCCTTCAATAGATCCGGACCTCGAGCCTGAGGAGGATTGGTTCCGCATTCCTATGCAGAGTCCATTTGTGAATTGGGCAATACCTACTTCTTTTCTGGTCACCAACGAGGAAATCCTGTTTCTGGAGGAAGAATTAAGAGCCATGTTGCCTTACTGGGCTAAAATTAAAGCTCCCACCATTGTGATTCAGGGTAATGACGATAAACTAGTCGCTCCTGGCAATGCTCAATTTGCCGAAAAGATGTTGATCAACTCAGCACAGGTAGACCTTGTTATCAAAGATGATATGAGTCATTTTATTCCTTGGTCCCGGCCGGAGCTGATCACATCAGCTATAATAAAATTAGGAAAAAAGAAGGGGAGACTTCCGTCATCCCCTTTAAACTAATTTTTATCTCAAAAAAAGCATTTCTCTGTATTTAACCAAAGGCCAATCTTCATCGTCAATTAGAAGTTCCAACTTATCTACGGCGTATCTAATGTCATCAAAGTACTTGCCTTTAACATCATCACAGTAGGCAATGGCCTTTTCTCTGGTATCTTCCAGTTTATTGATCCGTTTGCGTTCTTCAGTCATGTTGTGAACACCTTGGTTCAACATATCGATGTAGTCAGTGATCTTCTTAATGTTATTTAATACTTCTTTATTGTCGATACCCAGACCTTTTAAGCCATTCGCATTTTGGATCAGCTTGTTCTGATAGTTTATGGCTGTTGGGATAATATGATTTAAAATCAAATCACCCATTACCCTGGATTCTATCTGAATTTTCATAATGTAGGACTCCCAGCTGATCTCATTTCTTGCTTCAAGCTCAACATCACTCAATACATTATGCTCCTTAAAAGTCTTTCTGGCTTTTTCAGTAAGGTAAGCATCCAAAGCTCTTGGTGTGTCCTTAACATTTTCAAGCCCTCTTTTTTCTGCTTCATTTACCCAATCTTCTGAGTATCCGTCTCCCTCAAACCTTACCTTTTTGGAATCCTTAATGTACTTTCTGAGCACATTAACAATAGC
>JBCDHA010000032.1:0-14087 GCA_038750705.1 Bacteroidota bacterium | reverse complement strand
CGTCATTGACCGATACCTCGTTAAAGGTAGCATTCAGATTATCCATATTTTTGGTGTCAATGAGGGAGCTCCATCCGTCTTCTTGGTGATATACCTGCAATCCACCGCCATCGGTAGTAAAGTACCCTACTCCTGCATCATAAACTCCCGTATTGCCATCATAAGTCCCTGATTCGGGATTTTGGAAAAAGTTTCTGTCGTATATCACCAATCCTTCTACGGAATTTCCTAGTACGGCAACAACATCACTTTCTGAATTGGATAATATTATTCCGGTATGAGGAGTCGGGATCCTTAAATTATCACCCACTACCTGCAATTCTCCGATTGGAAGCAGGTTAAGTTGATCATTCGTATTGCTATTATTGGTATTCTGTAGGGTTACATTATTCCCCTCAGCCTTGACCAGGAGATTTCCCAGGCTGGCATCACTATCCACAGTTAATCCATTACCTTCTATTATCTCAAAATGGCCGTTATCAAACTTGGCCTGTCCCACACCTCCAATGCTAAATTGTATTTCTTCACCGGCTGCGGCGTTTACTACGGTGAGGCCGCTGCTGTTTTGGGTGATGGCGTAGTTGTTTCCTGGTGTACTTAAATCTGCGTGCTGCAAAATGAGGTTGTTACTAGAGTTGACGCCTAACAATGCTTTACCAATGACGAATTCGTTCTCTTTAATATGTCCAAACCAATTTACGGCACCGGCACCTTGAAGCCTTCCAAATTCGAGAATAGGATAACCATTTCCATCATTATAGGATTTCAGGGTAAAATATTGGCCGCCTGTGGTTGCGAGTCTTAACTCAGAGTTGAGGTATTGACCTCCGCGGTTAATCCAAAAATATTCAGAGTCAGTGCCGAATGCATCAATACTTTGCGCCGACAGCTTCAGTGCAGCTAAGGAAAGTATTATACCTACATATAAGATTTTGATTTTCTTTTTCATGGGTTTACTTCTATAGGTTTAGTGATCGGGCTTATTGGGTTATCAGCTTCTCCAGATGATCAAGCCTGCGTTCCAGCTCATCGATCTTTTCCTCTTGCTCATTGATCTTTTCTTCTTGCTCAATGGTATGCAAGGTCAGCTCTTCGATGTTTTTGAGCTGCCCCATCAGCATATCGTGCACTTGGTAATGGTTTTTTTCTTTAAGCTCGTCTACACCGGGAATACCAGGCAGGTGTTTGTGTTTTTTCACATAAGACTTGAGCTTCTCCAGTGAAGAAAGCTTGTAGTCCTCTTCAAACACATAATCAGGTACGCCATCCCAGGCTTGCGGATCAGATATGGCATAGTCGATGCTCACCACCCCTTTTTCTACCCATAAAAGGTAATCGGCCAGGTAGTCATTGACACTAAAGGGCGATGGAGCGACATCGGCCGGAGAAATGTGCACGGCCCCGTCAACGGTGAGCACGGTACCGGCTACCAGCTCATCTATGGTAGTACCTATCACCAATTCATTGCCAATTACCGCATTGTCTTCTACGTGAAGATCGTCATTGACCGATACCTCGTTAAAGGTAGCATTCAGATTATCCATATTTTTGGTGTCAATGAGGGAGTTCCATCCGTCTTCCTGGTGATATACCTGCAATCCACCGCCATCGGTAGTAAAGTACCCCACTCCTGCATCATAAACTCCCGTATTGCCATCATAAGTCCCTGATTCGGGATTTTGGAAAAAGTTTCTGTCGTATATCACCAATCCTTCTTCGGGATTTTCAACAACATCACTTTCTGAATTGGATAATATTAATCCGGTATGATCAGACGAGATCCTTAAATCAGCACCCACTACCTGCAATTCTCCGGTTGGAAGCAGGTTAAGTTTATCATTCGCACTGATATTGTTGGTATTCCGTAGGGTTACATTATTCCCCTCAGCCTTGACCAGGAGATTTCCCAGGCTGGCGTCACTATCCACAGTTAATCCATTACCTCCTATTATCTCAAAATTGCCGTTATCAAACTTGGCCTGTCCCACACCTCCAATGCTAAATTGTATTTCTTCACCGGCTGCGGCGTTTACTACGGTGAGGCCGCTGCTGTTTTGGGTGATGGCGTAGTTGTTTCCTGATGTACTTAAATCTGCGTGCTGCAAAATGAGGTTGTTACTAGAGTTGACGCCTAACAATGCTTTACTAATGACGAATTCGTTCGGTTTGATATGTCCAATCGAACGTGGAGAACCACCTTCTAACCTGCCTAATCTGAGAATTGGAAAGCCACTTGTATCATTTCCGGAGCCTATGGTAAAATGTTGGCCGCTTGTGGTTCCCAGTCTTAACTCAGAGATGATGTGATGACCTCCGTGGTTAATCCAAAAATATTCAGAGTCAGTGCCGAATGCATCAATATTTTGCGCCGACAACTTCAGCGCAGCTAAGGAAAGTATCATGCCCAGACATAGGATTTTGTTTTTCTTTTTCATGGTTTTACTTCTATAGGTTTAGTTTTTATTATTTGATACACTTTTTTACTGGCGTCCGAGAAAAGTTTTTTTGATTTGGAATCATTCGCTAAAAACACACTTTAAATTCCCCAAAGGGCAGTTCTTAATTCCTCCCGCCATTTGGCGGGCGGGGGTAGTTTTCAGCTTTGAGGAAAAAACTTTTCCCGGACGCTTCAAAGGCGCTTTTTTCTTGTTCAAAAAATTTAGTCGGACACCAATAATACTTTTCATAAAAACATTCGAATGCGAACTCATCTTTTCTTACCATTGCTGGCAAGGTTTCTCTTTCAGAAAAGCTCGATAACACCATAAGACAAAATTTTTTCGATTTTGAGTTTCTATCCAATGTGACGGTGATTTGACCATTCTTAAACAGTTGGTTATGGTGTTGTCTTCCTCCGTTTTTCAGCTATTGTATGTACTGTTAAAGTGGCTTTTAAAAGAGATGACCACCCACCGGGTCGTATTAACAAAACGTAATGATCGATGTGATTTTCTTAATTGTTTCTTAATGTTTTATTATTAAACATTCAAGACATACTTATTTATTATTGGTGTTTTGTTTTGGAATATGATGAACATCATGGATCATGATAGCGCTTTGATTTTAGCCCTTCGGAGGGGGAGTGAAAAACATTTCGAGATATTATTTGATCAATATTGGTCAAGACTATATGCGATAGCCAATAATACACTCGACAGACCGGAAGACGCTGAAGATGTCGTTCAGGAAGTCTTCATTGATATCTGGAAGCGGAAAGAAAAACTGGAAGTGACTAACCTGGGAGGATACCTGTATGCGTGTGTAAGGTATGGCATTGCAAAAAAGATAAAAAAATCCATCACCAGGAAAACAGAAGAACTATTTGACAACATTCTGGATCATACAGATCTGGAATCCAGGTTGGAGTTACAAGATCTGGTACTTTTTGTAGAAGGTAAAATCGATGCATTGCCGGACAGATGTAAGGAGATCTTCAAGCTCAGCCGCTTTCAGCAATTATCCAATAGAGAGATCGCACAAAAGTTGGATTTATCCATAAGTACGGTAGAAAATCAAATCAATAAAGCATTAAAAGCACTGAAGTCAGACAAGCGGCTTTTAGATGAACTTACGCTGGGCGCTGTTATTTTAATATTATCCGTAAGTTAATTTATCTGTCTAAACCTACTTCCAATAGGTGCTCTTGCCGTTTCAATTCC
Organism: Bacteroidota bacterium; assembly: GCA_038750705.1. Classification (GTDB taxonomy): domain Bacteria; phylum Bacteroidota; class Bacteroidia; order Cytophagales; family Cyclobacteriaceae; genus Fulvivirga. The sequence continues at coordinate 10,428 of JBCDHA010000032.1, read as the reverse complement.
ACTTGCAGGTAGAAATATGAAGAAGAACCACCTTATAAAGATCATCGATCAGTTGTTAACGGGAAGAGCATCTGAAAAAGACCTCAATGCCTTTGATAAATTTGTTCATTTCCATCAAAGGTCAAATAAAGAAATTCCGCTTGGAGTACGAGATAAAATCTGGAAACAGGTTGAAAATAAAACAATAGCAACGAAAAGTATTAGACTAAGCCCTGGTTTGTTCCTTAAGATTGCGGCTTCAATCGCTTTACTCGTGTCTTTCTTTTTTCTCGGAATAGAGCCTCGCATGCATCATACTGAAAATGAATTCGCAGCGATTGATACAATTACCCAAATAGAACTACCGGATGGCTCCATGGTCACATTGAATGTAAAAAGTAAAGTTACTTACCGCGATGGTTTTGGAAAGACACATAGAGACATTAGCCTTTCCGGAGAAGCTTTTTTTGATGTGAAAAGAAATGAGGAGTTGCCTTTTACTATCACATCGGGTGACATTTCGACCACCGTATTGGGTACATCTTTCAATGTGCTTGCTTACCCGGAGGAGGCCCCATTAGTTACTGTTCAATCAGGAAAAGTAAAAGTATCATCACAGGCTTCAGAGGTATTGCTTGAAAATGGAGAACAAGTAATGTTGGATGGTAATAAGCTAATTAAAAATAAGGTGTCGTCGGACTTAGCTATTTACTTTCAATGGCAAGCCGGCGAGTTGATACTTCCTAATTTGGAATTTAAGGCAGCAATTAAACGGATTGCCAGATACTATAACTATTCTGTAGACCTTAACCATGTAAGTGATGTGGATTGCAGAATAAGAGGAGCTTTTGATCAGGAGGATACGCTATCTAAAATTTTGTATGGGCTAAAATATAGTTTCGATGAATTCAACTACCGTATTGAGCATGAAAAAATTATTGTAGAAAGTATTTCTTGCGAAAGATAAGAGACAGACTTACTGCCATAAGCCTGCCTCTCCATTGTAATAATTAAAATCAAGTAAAAATATGAAAATTCGTAATTTATATTACGTTGTTATTTCTTTATATCTTCTCTTCTTGTCAAATCCTGTGTCTGCCCAGCTCAATGATTTGAAAAACAGTGAGTTTTCATTATCAGGAGAGTACGATGATCCTTTAGCATTAATTGAAGATGTGGAGCGTCAAATTAAGGTGAAGTTCATATTTGATCCTTCAATCTTTCCAAGCTCCATAAATTATGATTTTGATGATTACATATCGCTTTCGAACTTTTTGAATACCCTTCAGAATGAATGGAATATCGCCTACAAGCTTATTGATTCATCGGTATATTTAAAGAGAGCAGAAGGGAATGTGACAATAGCAGGGATCATCAAAAATGCGGATTTGCAAGAACCATTGGTAGGTGCAACAGTCCGAATACAGGGAAGGGCTTACGGAACAATTACAGACGCAGAGGGTGCCTTCAAATTATTGATACCGGATTCCCTTTTAAACCAAAGTTTACAGTTTGAATACGTGGGCTTTAAAGACTATTTCTCCGAGATTATTCCGGGCAAACAGTACCAAATAACATTGGAATCTGACCTTGAAAATCTTGAGGAAGTACTTGTGGTGGGCTATGGTATCCAAAAGAAAAAGGACATAACAGGTTCTATTACTAAAGTAGATAGTAAGAAACTAGGCATCAGCACCCAATCAAGTCCTATTCACGCGCTTCAGGGGTTAGCTACCGGTGTAGATATTACTTCGCAAAGTTTCACAGCGGGTAATGAGCCTACCATTAGAATTAGAGGGGAGAGGTCTATTCTGGCATCTAATGATCCACTGATCATATTGGATGGCATCCCATACGAAGGCACAATTAATGATATTAATCCCATAGAAGTAGCGTCTATTGAAGTGCTAAAAGATGCTTCGGCAACAGCAATTTACGGATCTCGTGCCGCTAATGGCGTTATACTTATTACCACTAAAAGAGGTTCAGATGATGGCTTAAGTATCGAAGTATCTACGTTTTATGGTGTCACTCAACCACTCCGCTTTGTAGATATGATGTCTGCTGAAGAATTCATTGATCTTCGTTTAGAAGCTGAGCGAACACGATTCCTGTTGGATGATTTGCCACCTGTTGAAGAAGCGTTTGCACCCTTCGAACAAGAAAGAATAAGACTCCGTCAATCGACAGACTGGCAAGAGGAAGTATATGGAGAAGGGTCAATTAGTAGCGCTAATTTATCGATGAGCGGAGCGATAGATGGGAAAAAGCAATATTTCTTTTCTGTCGGATACTTTAACGAAGATTACCCTGTCGAAAATGTAGATTACCAAAGAATCAATTTGCGGGTGAACTTTGATACTCAGCCCTTGGAGCATCTCAAGTTTGGGGCATCCACTTTTTTTTCTCAATCAAAACAAAATATAGGAGGCTTTGGGGGTGATGATGGGATAGATCAAATATACAGAACGGACCCGCTAAGCCTGGTTTATGATTCTATCGGGGCTTTACGATATATGACCTCTGAAGATCCGCTTCGTTTCAATCCTGTTTTTAATACGCTTGTAGAAAACTATGAAGATGAAGAGTTGCAAACCAGAGTATTCCCCAATTTTTATTTTAAGCTCAATTTTTCTGATGCCCTATTCTATCAACTTAATGTGGGAGGTGATCTAAGATTTAGAAAGTCTAATCGGTATAGAGGACAATTTTCTACTGCTAATAAGGGGGAGATAAATGACGTGCGAATCAGAGATCGCGAAAACTTGGGCTACACCATAGAGAACATTCTTCAATTCGATAATTACTATAAAGATCATAGTATTTCCTCTACCGCTCTCTTCAGTATACAGGAAAGGCAGCAGATAACGTCTACAATGAGTGCTAACCAACTCAATCAAGCGCCTGACGTAACCTTTTATGGGATCGATGATGCTGTGCAATTTCCCGTAGTTGATAATCAAAAAGAAACTTCTCAATTGGTTTCAGGAATGCTTAGAATGAACTACAAGTACCGCGATAAATACCTGGTTACACTCACGGCAAGAGCAGATGGTTCAAGTGTGCTTTCAGAAGGAAATAAATGGGCTTTTTTTCCCTCCATAGGTTTGGCCTGGAATTTATACAATGAATCCTTCTTTGCTAAACAATCTCTTTTTGATGATTTCAGACTAAGGGCCAGTTATGGAATTACTGGCAATCAAGCAATAGATCCATATGATTCAAGGGCCGGCCTTGAGGGCACAGACTATTTTTTCGGGGAAGTGAATGGTTCAGGCTTTGCTACGGAATCAATTGCAAATGACGATTTAAAATGGGAACGTACGGAGCAACTGGATGTAGGGCTTGATTTTAGTTTGCTGAAGGGTAGGATAAGAACAACCGTAGATTACTATGAAGCTACTACTAAAGACCTGCTATTTGAAAGGCGTATTCCTTTAGTAAATGGCTTTGAAAGTATTGTCTCAAATATTGGATCGACTAAAAACAGAGGGATAGAAATTGCCCTGGGAATTAACGTCATCAATGCTAATGAATTTAAGTGGAATGTTGACCTTAATCTTGCCAGGAACACTAACGAAATAATTGACTTGTTTGGCGATTCTTCTACGGATGATGTAGGAAACAATCTGTTCATTGGTCAACCAATCAGAGTTTTTTATGATAATGTTTTCAATGGCATCTGGCAATTGGAAAATGCGGAGTTAGCAGATTCCTACGGTTTTGATCCGGGCGATATTCGCTTGACCGACCTCAATCAGGATAGTCTGATCAATGATGATGACAGACAAGTTTTAGGTAGTCAATTGCCAGAGTGGATCGGTGGGGTCTTTTCCAACTGGAGCTACAAAGGTTTTGATTTGTCCATTTTACTAAATATGAGGTGGAACTACTTGGCAAAGAATGAATTTAAAGATCGATACAACACACTAGTGTCTAGAGATGGGAATGTTGCCACTGATTACTGGACACCCGAGAACCCGTCAAACACGGCTCCAAGGCCAAATAGAGATGACCAGCCTGATAACTTAAGAGTCCTGACCTATGAGGATGCTTCTTTTGTAAGGATCAGAAATATTACGTTGGGATACACCTTGCCAGAAAATGTAAGCGGGAAAATGTTTGCGAAAAATGTAAGAGTATATATAACAGCAGTAAACCCATTCCTCTTTACAGATTTTGACGGCATAGACCCTGAGCAACCGATATTCGGTGGCGGCACAAAGAGAGCACAGGCAGCCAATACAAAACAATTTATAGCCGGTCTAAACATTAAATTCTAAGTTTCTTATGAAAAAAGTGTTTCCATTATTTCTAGTCCTATTTAGCTGTGAGTCCTTTTTAGATGAAGTTGACCCGAATAGGCTAACTGCGGATCAATACTTTACAACGGAAGCAGGCTTTAAGGATGCTGTAAATGGTGTCTATGATCCTTTAAGAGACTGGATAGGTCTTGAAGAACATTATACCTTCACGGTGTTTGGTACAGATACCTATACGGAAGGTGCGGATGAAAGTACCAGCTGGCAAAGCAAACAATTCAACAGGTACAGTAGTGATCTAAATCCTTTATCTGATCGGGTTGAAATGCTTTGGGAAATTTGTTACCGTGGTATCAATGCTGCCAATACTGCCATAAATCGATCCGTGGGCATAGTGATGGACGAAGCTGAAAAAGGCAATCTTTTAGCGCAAGTTCATTATCTCCGCGCCTATTATTACTTCTGGCTGGTCAGAGTATATGGCGGTGTGCCAATAAAGATCAATGAAACAACGAATCTTGAAACCTCCTATCCCAGGGCTTCGACAGAAGAAGTTTTGGACTTAATTATAACCGATCTTGAGTTTGCTGAGGAGAATCTAAATAACACCCAGAATGAATGGGGAAGACCGACTTCCTGGGCAGCAAAATCATTTCTATCATTGGCTTATTTAACGAAAGGGAGTTCAACCGCAGATTTTGAGCAATCACTTTACTACGCAAATGACGTCATTGATAACGGACCATACGCCCTATTACCCAACTATGCTGATTTATGGGATATTGAAAACCAAATCAATCCAGAGATCATTTGGTCTGTTCAGTTCACTGCTTTGGAAGCTTATAACGATAGCGATGGAAATAGGGGGCACTTATTCTTTTTAATGAAGTATGATCTTGCTCAATACAATATGCGGCGAGACGCATTAAACGGAAGACCATTTACCCGGTTTAAGCCGACTGAATACATGTTGAACCTGTTCGATGACTCAGATCCAAGATACCATGCTACATTTAAAACCGTGTGGTTTTGCAACAGTGAAGAGGTGTTGCCTAATGATGGTAGTTTATCCGTTGGAGATACCTGCATTTACCTTCCTAAAAATCCGGTAACTGACGACTTTATTACTGGTAAGCCATACACCACCATTAATCCGGGTGAGTATAACCTTACTACTTACCCATCTCTTAAAAAATTTGACCAGCCAGATCGAACCGATGTAGGTGAAAGGGATGGCTCCAGAGACCATTTTGTATTTAGGTTAGCTGAGATATACTTAATTGCAGCGGAAGCATCTTTTATGCTGGACGGCACAGGCCTGCAATACCTAAATACTGTTAGGGCCAGGGCCAGCCAACAACCACTTTCTCAGATTGATCTAAATGTAATTTTAGATGAAAGAGGCAGGGAGCTTTCTGGTGAAACCAAAAGATGGTTTGATTTGGTAAGAACTAAAACGCTTGTAGATAGGGTGCGAGCTTACAATACAAGTTCAGCCGCCGAAAACATTCAGGAATATCACATTTTTAGACCCATACCTCAGTCTGAAATAGACGTGAATACTTCACCTCTGTTTGATCAAAATCCTGGTTACTAGCTATGAGTATCTCAAGCTTGTCTAAAGCTATAATCCTTTCCTTAGTCATTGGGGCACTTTTCTTCCACTGTGAAGATGGCAATACTACCCGGAACTATCCTCCGGTAGCTTCTTACACACTCTCATCTACTATACTTGAGGTTAACGAAGTAATTACCGTGATAGATTCCTCCTATGATATTGATGGAGATCCTATTAGTGGCCTTTGGTATTTTGGTGATGATCGTACATCCCCAAATACGATAATCAAGCTATCGTATGAATCCAAGGGTGAATATGTTTTGTCCAGGGTGGTTTCAGACGGCTCACTTACAGATTCAATAGCACGCCGGATAACCGTCATTGAGGGTTCAGAATCGACCAATACGCTTCCGGTAATTGGTTTTAATTTAAGTATCTCAAATCAAATTAATGACACCTCTTTGTACGTAGGCAGTCGGCTTGTTTTTGAAAATACTTCTACGGATACCGATGGAGAAATCAAATCAATAGCATGGAATTTCAATAACGGAGTATCATCTATTGATGAAACAGTTTCATTCAATGCAGACATTAGAGGAGAATTACTTGGTTCTTTAGAGATAACCGATGACCAGGGAAATTCAGTGGATACCACCTTCCATTTTCAAGTGGTAGGGATCGATTTTGAGGAGTGGCAGGCAGGATGGCTGGATATTCATCATATTAATACGGGGCGTGGTGATGCTACCTTTTTTATCTTTCCAGATGGTACCACTATGCTATTTGATGCAGGAGATAAATATGCTCCTGGTAATAGTAATCCTGATTTTCCTGTTCACCCTAATAACTCTCAGAGACCAGGATATTGGATTGTGGATTACATCAAAAAAATGACGGCTCATTTTAGAGAACCGGCAATAGATTATGCGGTGATCTCGCATTTTCATGTTGATCATTTCGGGAAGGTAAATGATCGTTCACCTCGTTCATCTTATGGCGGATATGAACTGAGCGGAATTACAGAAGTGGGTGACTTAATTCCGATCAACTTTATTATAGATAGAGGTTATCCAAACTATGATTTTCCAGTCGATTTAAAAAGTGATCGAGAATCAATCGATAACTATGCAGATTTTTTGGATTATCATGTAGAAAACTCTGGTCTTCAACCTCTTGAATTCCAAGCGGGAAGTAAATCCCAAATTGTACCGTTGCGCAATTCCGCTTTAGCGCCTGCATTCTACGTTCAAAATGTATATGCAAATGGCCAGGTTTGGACAGGTGTTGAGAATGAATTTCGTGAACTGGATTTTAATCCTCCCCTCGTCAATGACGATGGAAATTGGAATGGTAATTCCTTGAGTATATCGCTTTTGATCAACTACGGTTCATTCGCCTATTTTACCGGGGGTGACATAGAAGGAGAAGATAACTGGCCAGGTTATGATATTGAGTCTGAATTAATCGGAGCCGTGTCAAGTGTGGATGCCCTATCGCTCAATCATCACGGTTTTCCTGATGCTTCAAACAGTAATTTCCTGGCAGCTTTGAATCCGCAAGTTACTTTACAACAGGCCTCTAGCGACTCCCATATCAATGGAGAAGTGCTCGCTCGAATTGAAGATAATACATCGGCTGATGTTTTTACATCCAATATGAGGAGCTTTTTTAACAACAGTTTAGGTCCTCGCTATGCCTCTACAAAAGGTCACATACTCTTAAGAGTATATAATGACGGTGATGAATTTAAAGTGATAATACTCAATGATCATAGCGAAAACCTATCTGCAATAAAAGAATTTGGACCCTACCAATCTATGTAAAATCAAAGTGTAATAATGTTAAAATCAATTAATTAAAAATGAAAACTATGAATCGCGTTTTACTAGTGACTGCCATTGCTAGTATATTTTATTTAGTGTCATGTGGTGATGACGATTCGGCTCCTGCTAATATTGAGCCGATTGCAGCTTTTACGGTAGATAATGTAACCCCAAGTGTTGGAGTGGCATTGTCTTTTACAGATCAATCATTAGATACGGACGGAACTATTGCGGGTTGGTCCTGGAATTTTGGGAACGGAGAAACCTCCATTGATCAAAATCCATCTACTACCTACGAAGAAGCGGGAGATTATGTGGTCTCATTGACCGTTACTGATGATGATGGGGCAACGCATGAATCTTCTCAATCAATTACTGTCATTGACGGAGTTTTGGCAATGTTCTCGCAAGAAGCAATTGTAGATACGATCAGTAACCAATCAATAATTTTCGGAGAGGTAGCTACAGATTCAATCTTCTTTGTTGACATGGAAATACAGTTTACAGATGCCTCCGTTGCTGCTATTGGCACTATTACCAGCTATTCCTGGGATTTTGGAGATGGAACTACTTCTAACGAGCAAAACCCAAAGCATACATTTACATCGAGCCCACAGTCGTTTATTGTTACCCTCACGGCAACCAATAGTGAAGGTATATCTGCATCAACTTCAAAAAAAATACATATTGCCGGCCTTAAATGGACGGCATTTACCAGCGGTATGGAGACAAATTCCCCTTCAGTTGACGATGATGGTAATATTTATTTTGGTGATAGAGGTAACGGAACGATTTACAAACTAAATAAGGATGATGGATCTGTGATGTGGTCGTTTGAATCAGGAGGCCGGGTTCGTGGTAGCATTGCCATAACCGATGATAATCAAACAGCATATGTAGGATCAGAAGCAGACATGTTTTACTCATTGAATACATCATCTGGCGATGTTAATTGGAGTGTAGCAGTTAATGGTAATATTGATAAATCAAGTCCATGTATAGATAATTCTGGAAATGTCTATGTAGGTACAGATAATGGAATACTCTACTCATGGGATGCTTCGGGAAATGAGAGATGGACGTTTAACGGTGGCCATACAGACGGAAATATTGAATCATCACCTCTTTATTTTGATAGTAAGGTATTCATTGCTATTGATAGTATGCTTTATGCCGTTAACACAGCAGATGGTACTCAAGCATGGGCCTACGAAACGGATGGCGACCGTTTTGAAGGAAATTTTGCGATTGATGATGCAGGCGTTTTGTACGGGGGTGCAGAAGTGACTGAAGATGGTTTTGAGTTTGACGGGGTTGTGTTTGCATTAAATGCAACTAATGGGACTGAGATTTGGGCTGCACAAATAACTGGTGAAGAGGTTAGAGCAAATTCACCCATATTAGGTCCCAATGGAGTATTGTATCATAATACGGAACCTGATGAAGACCAGCAAGCTCAATATGCAAGAGATGCAAGTTCAGGAGCAACATTGTGGGAATTCAGAGAAGCCACTGATGATTATAAAGTTGCACCAACGTTGGGAGCGTCCGGAATCCTTTATGTAGGTAACAATGATGACTTTTTGTACTTGTTAGACAGTGAGACCGGCGCTATGATATTAAGAGTCCTTTATCAGGAAAATAGCGTTTCCAATCCACCAGCAATAGGTCCCGATGGAACAATTTACTACGGCAACAGAGGGGATCTTTTCTTCGCTTTTAAAGCTTTGGATAACGAGACCTTAGCGTCAGGAGGTTGGCCAATTGTCGGGGGTAGCAATAAGCATCAAAATAGAAAGTAATGATTTGTGAGGGGTCATTGTACCTCTCACTATCCTTTGATAGTAAAATCAAATGCCATGAAATTTTATACCTGGACATTTATTTTCATAGTTCTTTTGATGAGTTGTTCTTCAAAGAACAACTCATTACTGTATGCGGAGAAAAAATTTGAAAGATTAAAAGAGCTTCTACATACCCCATCGGATGACTATATTATGGTGGTTGCTCATCGTGGTGATTGGCGAAATGCTCCGGAAAATTCCGTTCCGGCAATTAAAAATTGTATTTCAATGGGAGTGGATATGGTCGAAATAGATGTTCGTTTGACTAAAGATAGTATTCCGATACTAATGCACGATAAATTCCTTGATCGGACAACTACAGGATCCGGTGAGGTATCTTACCATACCCTACAAGATATCAAGAAGCTATACTTAAAAGATGGCCTGGGTCGTCCAACAGAATGGAGAGTGCCAACCTTGGAAGAGGCTATGATAGTATGTAAGAATCGAATTTTAGTTAATCTGGATAAATCTGACAAGATAATATCTACGATCTACCCTGTTTTAAAGCAAACTGGAACCATAGATCATGTTGCGATTGGCAGTTATGAACCACTGCCGATCATGAGGGGGATTGTAGGAGATTATATGGATAGTGTTTTATTTATGCCAAAATTGAAAGGGTCTTCTAAAAATGTTGAGCAATACCTTGAAACTTATTTTTCCTCCCTAACTATTCCAATAGTTCAAATCAAATTTGAAAATGAAAAGTCATCTGTGAGAAGGTATGAATCCAAAATAAAAGAATCGGGTAAGTGGCTTTGGCTAAATACCATTACGGCAGATCGTTCTGCCAACCATCATGACAATAGAGCTACCTATGATTTAGATGGAAGCTTCGGGTGGGTAGTTGACAATGGATTTAATATGATTCAGACAGATCGCCCGGAACTATTAATAAAATACTTAGAAACTAAGGGGTTAAGGTCTCTGAACTAGCCGTAGATAGATTTCCTGGGTTG
>JBCDHA010000031.1:0-14129 GCA_038750705.1 Bacteroidota bacterium | reverse complement strand
TACCATTTTAAAAATGATTTTGGGACAACCTTTAGGTTAAAAGTACCCATACAGGCCAAAGTAAGCGCTGATCCTCTTAGGGAAACCAGTGTGGCTTAGTGCGTGCTCATATGAAATTTTCGTATAAAAGGCTTGCGGTGAACAGTAATAAGCTTACCACTATACCGTACAGGAGTACATCATATGAATACCTCAATAATCTATCTTTTATCGCTAATACTTTACCAGTATAAAATACTTCGTCAATAAAGTTTGAGTAAAGGAATTTTGTACTATTCATTAATCTAATCATGCCCCAACGGTAATCTTCAAGTTGCATGGCATGAAAATTTCCAAAAAACAGAAGATTTATATTTTGACGTTTTATGTCTTCTTTCATGAAAGTTCCTTTTGTCAAATGGGGTCGCAGTGCTAAAAGAGCTACTATTGTTGAACTGATGCTGGCAACAAGAAAGATAATTGAGGGCGCCGTCAAATAGGTGTTATGAGGCGCTAATTGTACTAATACCACAACCAGAGCAACAATAATTAGAACATTAATGAGCACTAAAATACTTGCCTTGGTGTCTGCAATGGCTCTTTGAGACAAATGGTTTTTTGAAGTGAGATTAAACATGATTTCTATTTCTTTATCAGGTTTATCTTTAGCGCTTAATAGCTTATTTTTTAGTCTATTTAGTTCTTCTCTGGAAATCTGCATTTCGTTTATCAATGCATCGTCAATCAGTTCTGTAAGCCTAATGATCTTTTTTTTCAGCAGTGCAGCATTTTTGATTTTTAGTGGCTCCAATATTGTTTCGCCATAATTTGTGTGGTAATCATGTTCAATCAGAGTGGTAAGCTGAAGTTTATACCATTCTTGATCTGAATATTTCTTTTGAATACCATGGGATTCTTTTCTTAGTTTGTTCAGACTGATAAAGTATTCATTTGAGGACAGGTAAAAAGTATCAGCATCCTTTATAGCAGCTTCCAAACGATTTGTTGGAGTTTTATCCGATTGAGTCGCTTGTATACACTCAAGCACCTTTTCGATAAGCGGGTCGCCCAGTTCCGTTTGCTCTAGAAAATTCCTTGCAATACGGCCGCTATAATCTCTGTGATTTTCAAAAAATGTACAATAACCTGTATAAATGAACCAGGCCGCTAGCTCTACAACTAGTAAATCCTCCTGAGTTAGTTGTTCGTGTTCTCCTATTAATCTAGCTGCTTTTACAACGTTCAGTGTGTTATCGTAGTTATGAAAAACCAGTTGGGGAGGGCTTTTCTCCTTAAAAAAGGACAGCACGTATTCCCTAACAGAAATCAGAACCGCATCATGAGTATTCATGGCAATGGTAATCATTACCTAATACTAGATGTTTAAAACAGAAAGAAAAATAACAATAATTAAGAAATGTGAAAGTTAGTGGAAAAAGTTGTTTTTATTGATTCCCAACTTTCGTATTCTTGATTCTAGTGTGGATGGGTTTATATCCAGCAATTCTGCTGCGCCATTTTTACCGCGCACCTTTCCATTTGTGAAATTTAAAGTGGCGATTACAGCCTCTTTTTCCACTTCTTTTAAGGTTCTGTGAAGATTTTGGTTTTGATCTACACTTGGTCGGGAATCGATTTTATTATCTACGGATAGTTTATCAGGTGTTATATCCAGTATGTTCTGATTTGTAACGATTACTTCCCTTTCAATTACGTGCTGTAGTTCTCTGATATTACCTGGCCAATTATACTCTTTCATGGTCATTACCGAAGCTTTTGACAAACTAAGTACGGGTTTGCCAATTTTCCGGGACGCTTTTTCTAACAGAAACAGAGCTAAGTCTTCTACGTCTTCTTTTCGTTCGCGCAAAGGAGGAATATAAATAGGAAAAACATTTAGCCGGTAATACAGGTCCGGCCTAAAATTTCCTTTTTCTACTTCTACGTTCAGATTTCTATTAGTGGCGGCAAGAATTTTTACATTTAGTTTAATGGGCTTAGAGCCGCCAATACGTTCAATCTCTTTTTCCTGTATAACTCTAAGCAGTTTGGGTTGAAGCTCCAAGGGAAGTTCACCAATTTCATCTAAGAATATAATGCCGTTATTTGCCATTTCAAATTTGCCAATCCGCTGCGTTATGGCGCCGGTAAAGCTCCCTTTTTCATGGCCAAATAATTCTGATTCTATTAATTGAGCAGGTAAGGCAGCGCAATTAACCTTTATTAAAGGTTTATCAGTGTATAACGAACTGTTGTGTATGGCTCGGGCTACTAACTCTTTTCCTGTACCTGTTTCACCTATTATGAGTACGGAAGTATCCGTTCTTGACACCTGATTTATTTGATCCTTTATAAAGTTTATTCCGGGGCTATTACCTATGAACTCCTCTGATTTGCTACTTAAGTTAATTTCTTCTACAAGGAATTCATTTTCTTTCTCTACCTTTTCCTTTAGTTCATTCAGTTCTTCAAAATATTGCTGGCTTTGTACTACAATGGCTATCTGATTAGCAGCCGCTTTGAATAGTTTGAAATGGGCGGAACCAAATACATCGGCCCGTCCGGACATAATATTAAAGTAACCAATGGGTTTATTGTCTACCTTTAACGGAACGATCAAGCAACATTTAATTCCGCTCTTATCCAACAGGTTATGCGCATCTTTATTAATAAAAGCCATTTTGAGTTCTTCCACATCAAGTATGGTAGGCTCATCCCGCTCCATGATTTCTCTCAACTCTTTAGTCAATGGAATGGGATTAAACTTGCTTAATCCCTTCATGAATTCGTCGTCTATCTCAGGGGATTCCAGGTCTAGTTTAAGATGTAAATAAGTGTTCTCTTTATTTAAAATAGCAATATGCGGGGCTCTGTCAAGGTCAAATAGTGGTTTTAAGGAGTTCGCAACCTTGGTAAAAAATATGTAGCTGTCTTTAACAAAGTTGATGGCAGAGTTTATTTCGAGCAGGAACTGCCTTTCCTTCTCTGTTCTTGAAAGGTTGCTATAGGCAGTCCTGTAAATGGCTATTTCTATGGCCGCTTTTAATTCCTGAATGTCTGCCGGCTTAACTATGAAACCACTAGGTTTGCACTTTTTTACCTTTCTTATCAATGAATCATTAGTGTAAGAAGTCAGGAATATAAATGGTATTTCTACCTCATCCATTTTCATACCTAACTCTATGCCTAGCGGCTCTCCTTGTAAATCAATATCTAAAAAAGCAATATCAACTTCATATTGCTTAATGTGTGATAAAGCCGATACAAAGTCCAATTTATGTTGTACGTTTTGATACCCAAGCTGGTGAAGCATTTCTTTAATTCTCTTACCAGTCAGAAACTCATCTTCAATTAAAAGTATTCTTAAGTCTTTTTCAATAAGACCGGTATTAGCACGTATGAGATTTTCAGTTTCCATTAAATGATAATCGATATATCGATTCAAAAATTAGAAAAAACACGATATTTCAAATGCTACATTGTTGCATTAATGCATAAATATTTGATAATCAAAAAGATAGAATTTTAACAAATCCGGCACCTATTTTGTTCTCGGCAGATTCTAAAGATTTTTAACTATGATCAATTTTAACCAAACGTATCACAGTTTAAAGTACGAATCTGATCTGGACAGTGTGCAGATTGGTTCCAAGCACTACAAAAAAGGTCACATCCTTCAAACCAAAGGAAGTATTGTTTCAAAAGCTTACTTTGTTAAGCGAGGTCTGGTTAAAAGCTATGATGTAGACCAAAATGGCAAACAGCATATTTTGATGTTTGCTTGTTGTGGAACCTCAATATTCGACCCTAACTCAGTTGTTTCGGGAACACGCTCTGAATTGTTTATTGAAACTATTGAAGACTCTGAAATTGAGACCATTGATCTGAAAATTTATGATGGAGAAAATATTTCGTCGAATGCAAAAAACAATATTATCTGGATCTTAAATATGAACCTTTGTTATCTGCAAAAGAGGCTTTTGAAGATGATGACGTTCACCACACACGAAAGATATGAACTCTTTTTGCAAGATTATCGGGACATCGCTAATCGGGTTCCACAGTGGATGATAGCTTCCTACCTGGGGGTTACACCGGAAGCTCTTAGTAGCGTGAAAGGTAAGTACTATCGTAGGCATAAATTGTAATTGAGAACCGTAGGGGCAGGCCAGTACAGTAAACATTTCAGATTCCTTAGAATGGAGAAATATCATAACAAAGAACTCAGTTGGCTTTCATTTAATCATCGTGTATTAATGGAAGCTTATGATAAAACCAGTCCCTTATACGAGCGTATTAAGTTTTTGTCTATTTATGATAGTAATCTCGAAGAATTTCTAAGAAACAAGTTAGGCGCTTTGAAGCGATCTGCAGACACTCAGAACTATGCTGATGTCTACTCCAAAGATGGAGCTAAGAAAACTCTGTCGAAGATTCAACGCATTGTAGTCAAAGGTATTGCAGAATCCCTGCGCGTCTTAAACGAGGATATCATAGCTGAATTAAAGAGTGAAAATATTTTTATTTTAAATCAAACCGATGCTTGCTCAAATCAATATAAGAATGAATTGGACTCATATTTCAGGTCGCATATTTTAACTTATCTGAAGCCAAAAGTACTATCGAATAATTATGAAAATGATGACTACACATTTGAAAATATTCCCTATTTCTTTTTGAGGCTTCATAAAGGAGGTTCAGATTATTTTGGAATTGTCAATATTCCGTCCAGTAAACTTCCAAGGTTTTATGCGCTGAAATGCCCTAACAGATACTGTTACCTGTTTATTGATGATATCATAAGGCAAAACCTCGGTTTTGTATTCAATGATTATAAAATAATGGAGGCCATCAGTTTCAAATTTGTCCAGGATGAATCACTTAACATTGAGGACGAATTTTCAGGGAATCTGGTTGAGAAGGTGAAAAATCAACTGAATACTAAAAAAGACACTCCCACAAATGTTACGTATGAAAGTAAGGCTTCAGTAGATTCGATTAAATTTTTGAAGAAATACTTTAAGGTAAAAAGTAAAGATCTGGTACCTGGCGGAGTCTATCAATCACTAAAAGATTTGGCCCGGCTACCCAATCCGGTCGCTCCTAAGCTTGACCGGATACCTATAAAAAAGGTTTCCTATGGACTATTTGAAGGAAACGAATGTATTTTCAAGAAAATAGACCGCAATGATCACTTACTCCATTTTCCCTACCATTCATACAAGTATGTATTACGTTTTTTCAATGAGGCTTCTGTAAATTCTGAGGTTAAGGAAATAAGGGTCACCCTTTACAGGGTAGGCAAAAATTCTGCTATAGCAAATGCTCTCATCAGTGCCGCGCTGAATGGCAAGAGAGTGATTGTGTTTATGGAGATCAAAGCCAGAGAGGATGAAGCGCATAATATTTACTGGGCTGAAGAAATGGAAAAAGCCGGTGTAACCGTTGTTTACAGTATGCCGGAACTTAAGGTTCACGCAAAAATGGTTTTAGTGGTTAAAGAAACTGAAACTTCAGGCGAAAGGTATTATGCTTATTTGAGTACGGGCAATTTTAACGAGCATACAGCTAAATATTATTCTGACTTTGGCTTACTTACCAGTAAAAAGAAGCTGACCAAAGGGGTGTTGAAGACCTTCGACCACATTTACAAAAAAAGACCTCTGGTAAATCTGGGAGAAATATTAGTTACCAAGATCAATCTCAAAAAGCGTTTTATCCGACTTATTGAAAATGAAATGAAGTTCTTTGCGGAAGGTAAACCGGCTCAAATAATCATCAAGGTTAACAACCTTGAAGAAAAGGATTTCATTGATAAGCTGTATGAGGCGGCAAATGCCGGGGTACAGATCTATTTGCTTGTAAGGAGTATCTGCTGCTTTAACATTAAACAAGTAAAATCATCTAACGTGAAGGTTATTCGAATAGTAGATAGCTATTTGGAGCATGCCCGTGTTTTTTATTTTCATAATCAGGGGAAAGAAATTATTTACATGTCATCAGCAGATCTAATGCAACGAAACATAAACGGGCGTGTGGAAATAGCCTTTCCCATTTTAAAGAAACAACTGAAGAAAAAAGTCTACCGCATTCTTCAGTTGCATATTAATGACAATCAAAAAGCAGTAGAAATTGACCATAAACTTAGAAATATAAAAATTACCAATACCGGTAAAGAAGTACGGGCCCAATATCAAACTCCTTATGTTTTGGAAAACGATGCTGAAGAGGTGGTAACTACAAAGCTAATACCTGATGGTATGGTTGAAGAGGTTTAGTTGTGCTATATTCTTAACCTATGTTAAGGAATAGTAAAATGGCAACTCATATTTTACAATTGAGTTGATGCATAGTAATTTAATCTGGTAATGAATTAATTTAAAATTCAATGAGAGACTTAATCGAAGAATTCAAAAATGAAGTTATTTGTTACACTGATAAAATATCGGACGAGGAGTGGATCAACTTTAGAGCTGGGCTAAAACCTGTCTGCTTCAAAAGAGGGGAGACTATTTTTCAAAGTAATAAGGTTTGTAAGGAGGTCTTATTCATTGTCGACGGCATAGCCGCATCCGAATTTCACAAGGAAAACGAATGCGTTGTTACTCGCTTTTTTCGATCTAAAAATCTATGCAGTAACGTAATGAGCTATTTTACAAGTGAGGTGGTAAATGATCGTATCTTTGCAATTACGGATGTAAAAGGTGTTATGATACCCAAAAACCTATTTAACGAGAGCTATTTATACTCATGTGGAATTGGACTTTACTTCAGAAAAATTTTATTGGAAAACTCATTAGAGGCAAAAATGCTGATCTCCGTAAAAACAATGTCTGGTGTGGAGTCAAAGCTAAAATTCTTGCAGGAGAGCTACCCGGAGATAATTCTTGAGGCACCTTGGAAATACATAGCCAATTTTATTGGGATTACTCCTGAGTGGCTCAGTCGCACGCTGAATAAGAAAAAGCATCAACTGCAGAAAACAATTTAGTTGTAACAGCCCTACCTGTCAAACTAAAAAGGGGCTGTCTCAAATGGCAGAAAACTAACATTTCAAGCCATTCTGACAACGGAAGCGCCTCACTAAGCTTCTTAAACCGTTGTCTAAGCTGAGTAAAATCCTTTACAAACTCACTATGACCTACCTTTTGAGAAAGACCCGTTGTACCCAGGGCCGGAGTCGAACCGGCACGGCCGAAGCCATTGGTGTTTGAGACCAACGCGTCTACCAATTCCGCCACCTGGGCATCCATATCAAACGGGATGCAAATATGTTCAATGATTTCATCATGGACAACTAGACCTCTAAAATACTTTTACTCGAAAAGGCCATTGGTCTTTCCTTAAATAAAGGCTTGGTTTTGCTCCATACACTTTTAAAAAGGTCGGAAGTTCTGTAGGCATTTAGCGCATTTTCATTTTCCCAAATGCTATAGGTACTGAAAATGTTTTCTTCATTATAATCTTTGTGAAGCTCAAGGTGCAGGCATCCGTCAAAGGCCCTGATTTTCTTCTTGCTACTATGAAAAACAGTTAGAAAATTTTCCACTTCATCTTCACGGAAAGTCATACGCACTATTCTAATCAGATCACTCATCGAATTTTATCATTACCGGACTGTCATATCCCAAACCCAAAAGATCAGAGGCTCTGCCTTGATTAATTCCTATTTCTAAAAAACCTATTTCATTAAAAATAACAAAGATATCACCTGCATCTACCTGGTTAAGGGTATTATTTATTCTCCTTGCATTTTCCCTGCCGAAAGTAATATTAAAGGTTTTTTGCTTACTTAAAATGTCGAAGGTTTGTCTGTCAATATTGCTGATCAGGTTTCCATAATTATCGACTCTTACAATATGCCCTGAGATCAGGCTCTTGTTCGCCTTCAAGTGCCTTCCCAGCATTCTTTTAAGTTCCTGAAGAGGTTGCCCAAGATCCTGAATAGATGTATTACTTGCTAGCCTGGCAGCGGCTGTAGCAAATATGTCTTTTGCAGGGAAAGTGGTTTTCAAAGGTTTTAATGCGTTAATATCAACCTGCAATCTTGGTGATTTGTCACTAATCAGTCCAATGAAGCCATTGTCTGTGCCTACAAAAAAATGGTTTTCAAGTTCGGCAGCATAATACTTATCTCCTTCGCGCCCAATAGAGTCCACAGCCACAATGTGCACGGTACCTTCGGGGAAATCTTTGTAGACAGCTTTTAAAACAAATGCACCATGGGCAATATCACATGGGTCAATATTATGACTGATGTCCACGATACTAATATTTGGATTAGTAGCCAGGATTTTTGCTTTTACTGCCGCAGTATAATGATCCTTCTCGCCAAAGTCAGATAAAAAAGTAATTATAGCCATAAAGTAGCCGAGGTGAGAATGAATAATGTTTAGAAAATCAATGGTTTATGCTGTGCGGGTAAAAACACAAATATTGAGTCTGTTTCTGTACTTTTATCCTTCAAAATTAAGTAAATTTTGACCATATTAAATTACCCTCAAAATAAAATAGCCTTTGGTAGAAAAAGTCATTACGCTGGAAAATGTATCACTTCTTGACTTTCTTGGAGTTGAAAACAAAAATATTAATGAAGTAGCATCAGCATTCCCTAAAAGTAAGATCGTCTCACGGGGAAATGAAATCAAAATACAAGGTTCAAGTACTGATTTATTAAAGATCAATGACATCATCAATTCTTTAGTTGAGCATTACCATAAGTTTGGTAAGGTAACTGAAGAGAATGTTCAAAATTATCTTTCTAAAGAGGCGGAAGAGGAACTGCCTGATCAGGAGGAAGTTTTGATTTACGGTACTCGTGGGTTTACTATAAAGCCCAAAACGCTCAATCAACAGAAGCTGGTATACGCAGTTAAAGAAAATGACCTGGTATTTGCCCTTGGTCCGGCGGGTACAGGTAAAACGTATATCTCTGTTGCACTGGCGGTAAGAGCGCTTAAAAATAAGGTTGTCAAAAAAATCATTATTACCAGGCCGGCTGTTGAAGCGGGTGAAACACTGGGTTTTCTTCCTGGGGATTTAAAAGAAAAGCTTGATCCCTATTTACGTCCTATCTACGATGCACTTCATGATATGATACCCGCTGAAAAACTGCGTTATTACATGGAAAATAATATCATCGAGATAGCTCCATTGGCTTACATGAGAGGCCGTACCCTCAACAACGCCTTTATTTTGTTAGATGAGGCACAGAATACCACACCTATGCAGATAAAGATGTTCTTAACCAGGATGGGGCCAAGTTCGAAGGTTATTATTACAGGAGATACATCACAGATAGATTTGCCAAAAAAACAAAAATCGGGGTTAATTGAGGCGGTACGCATCCTCCAAAAAGTAAAAGGCCTTGGGTTCGTAGAGCTTACCGGAAAAGACGTCATTCGTCATAAAATCGTGAAAGACATTATTGCAGCTTATGAATTAGCGGAGGTCGGCAAGCAAGAAAGTTGAGACTTCGAGTCATACATATAGAAGATGCCTCAGAACTTAAAGCTGCTTTTTACATACGTGAGGAAGTCTATATTAATGAACAAGAAATAGACAGAGCAGATGAGTTTGATGAATTTGACGCTACATCAGATCACTTCTTAGCGTATATAGATGATAATCCTGTTGGAACCTGCCGATATAGATCTACCGAAAACGGGTTAAAACTAGAGCGATTTGCTACGTTGAAAGAATTTAGAGGTAAAGGCATTGCGAGCGCTCTTATGCAAACCATGCTAAATCATATAGGTCTACAAAATTTGAACAGGCAAAAACTATATCTTAATGCCCAAATAGACGCTATGCCGTTATATGCCAAATTTGGCTTTACGCCCGAAGGCCCGGTTTTTCTGGAATGCGAGATAGAGCATCGGAAAATGGTCAGATTGCCACGCAAATGATCCGTTGGGCGCCATATGCTATAGTGCGAGTAACTGTTTTCTTCCTACTGGGTATTTTACTGGCGATTTATAGTCCCGTACATGATTCTTTAAGCCAGGTTCAGTTATTGACAGCGCTGTTTGTGATGATTTATACATTGCTTTGGGTGCTATTCAGGAGAGGGTACTTCGTTAGGTTTAATGTATTTTTATCGTTATCCGGTTTTTTGGCGTTCGCCGCATTGGGCTATTTAAACCTAATAAGCTCAGATCAGACCCATCTTTCTAATCACATTTCAAAATTCAAAAATATGGAAGCCTATACTTTTACCATTTCAGATAATGGTGAAGAAAAGGCGAAAACGATTAGGTACAAAGCTCAAATTCAATCAGTAAAAGACGGCATTTGGCATCCCGCCAAGGGTAAAATGTTATTGTATGTAAGTAAAGGAGAGCCTTCTTTATCTTATGGAGCTACTTATATTATGCCTGGGCAACCGCAACTTTTGCAGCCGCCAATGAACCCTGAGGAGTTCGACTATAAACGTTTTTTATCATTTCAGAATGTACATTACCAGCAATTCACCAAAGAAGCACCACAATTATTGGCGAAAGACACATCGTTTACACTGGCATATTTGGGTTACAGCATAAGTCAGTGGGCACAGTCAGTTTTTGAGAAAAATATAAATGACCGGCAAGACAGGGGCATAGCGCTTGCCCTCGTACTAGGCGTAAGAGATGATTTAAACAACACCATCAGAAATGCCTACTCCGTTTCCGGTGCCATGCATGTTTTGGCAGTATCAGGATTGCACGTTGGTATAGTATATCTTATTCTTTCGGCTCTATTGGGAAAGCTTCAGGCCAGTACTACAGGAAGATGGATTTTTGCCTCATTAGTAATAGCTGCTCTATGGATGTATGCGCTGGTTACGGGCTTTTCTCCATCGGTACTTAGGGCGGTTACCATGTTTTCTTTTGTAATTTTGGCTAAAGCTATTAATCGTAAATCCAATATTTACAATACCCTTGCAGCTTCAGCGCTTGTCCTTCTGTTGTTTGATCCTTACTTAATAATGTCAGTTGGATTTCAACTTTCCTATTTAGCTGTCATTGGGATCGTGTTCATGCAGCCTAAAATATATAACTTAATTCTTGTCAATAATGTTGTTCTTGATCGAGCCTGGGCCATTACGTCTGTTTCAATCGCCGCTCAAGTAGCTACTTTTCCCTTAGGGCTACTGTATTTTCACAGGTTTCCAACGCTCTTTTTACTTTCTAACCTGGTGGTTATTCCGGGGGCTTTTGCTATACTCATTTTAGGTATTTTGCTGTTGTTTGCCTCCTGGATACCTTATCTCGCTTCAGCAATTGGATTTATTCTTGGGTTCTTAGTAAGTATAGTAAATGCTGTCATCTTTTGGATTGAAAGTATTTCTTTCAGCCGAATTGATAACATTTACATAAGTACGGGTCAGTCATGGGTGATTATTTTACTTGTTTTTGGAGCGGCAATTTTCCTGATAACAAAAAGGATTAAGCTTTTTTATGCGTTTTTTGGGCTCTTGGTGATCCTTAACTTTTCGATACTCAATCGATTAAGAATGAATAAGCATATAAACAAGCTAACCTTTTACAAGATAAATGGACATACCGCCATAGACTGGATCACTGACGGTCAATCAATGTTTTGGTCCGATAAGGAATTGCTTAACGATCCCGAAAAGATGAGTTTTCATATCAGTCCTAATAGATTAAAATCGGGTGTTCGTCATATCAAAGTTCATTCTTTTGTGGAAAGCTCGGTGAAAGGAATAGAGTTGGCATCTATGGCTAATAAGCGTGTTTTACTACTGCGAGATGTAAATAAAAAGCTGAGTTTTACTAAAAAACCCTCCGTTGATTTTTTGATTTACACGGGCGATTGCAGACAAGATTTAGAGTGGGTAAAGAATAACTTTGACTTTGAGTTGCTTATTCTTGGCAGCGATCTTTATCGCGGGAAAGCGAAAGAGCTTTTGGAAAGGTCCATAGAATTAGAGCTGCCTTTTTATAGTATATATCATAATGGAGCCTTTGAGCATAAAATATAGTTGAGAATGGAATTTATAAAGTTTGAGGTTAAAGATAGAATAGGTTATGTCACTTTGAATAGACCCGATAAGCGCAATGCACTAAATTTTCAGGTAGTTGCTGAACTCAAGCAAATATTTAAGCAAGCGTCAAATAACGCTGACGTAAAGGTTATAATTCTGCAGGCTGCCGGAAAAGTATTTTGTGCCGGTGCTGATCTGGCATATCTACAGCAGTTGCAGAACAATACGTTTGAGGAGAATTTTGAGGACTCATCTCACCTAAAAGAGCTTTTCTATCAAATCTATACGCTGGAAAAGGTAGTGATTGCCAAAGTACATGGACACGCCATAGCAGGAGGGTGCGGTTTGGCCACGGTTTGTGACTTTGCATTTACGGTTCCCGAAGCACTATTTGGTTATACGGAAGTACGTATAGGGTTTATCCCTGCTATTGTAAAGGTTTTTTTACTTAGAAAAATTGGAGAAGCCAGATCCAAAGAGTTGCTACTATCCGGGGAATTGATTTCGGCAGCAGACGCCTGTACTTATGGCCTTGTTAATCGGGTAATTGCTAGTTCAGAGCTTGATCAGTTTGTATCGAATTTCGCCAAAACACTTATAGAAAAGAATAGCGGTCAAGCTATGGCACTCACAAAAAAAATGATCGCAGAAGTGCAATCTATGTCTTTAGAAGACGGCCTTAGGTATGCCTCGGAAATGAATGCGAAGGCCAGAGGAAACGAAGACTGCAAAACAGGTATCTCATCTTTTTTGAATAAGGAGCAGGTATCTTGGTAGTAAAAAAGGTTTAATCTAGGCAGTAAACTTACATGCCATGGCTTCCTATTGTATGCAAATCATAATTTTGAGTTAATTATGATTCAACAAATTACATTTTATGAAAAGACCTTTTATTTTTTACGTTCTATTATTTTTTGTCAGTTCCGGCAGTACTATTGATCTGTATGGTCAGTATACAGGAGCGACATGGGCGTCAGTAAAGTCATCAAAATCCGGTCAGCTTTCTTTTGCTTATGTGGAGACTCCGGGGTTTGTTTATAAAGGCGCTAATGGGCAGCTCACCGGTATCTGTGTAGATATCATGAATGATTTTGTCGCGTACGTTAATAGCAAGTATGGAGTCAATGTTACCACTGCCTTTGTCGGTAATGGTGATAGCTTTAGTACCATGTACAGTAGTGTTAGAGATAGTAAGGGTGGAGTAGTAGGTTTAGGTAATATCACAATTCGAGAGAGCCGCAAAAAGGAGATTAAGTTTAGTCCCCCATTCATTACTAATTTTGCCATTTTGGTAACGCAGCCGCATGTAGCTACACTTACGGATATAAGTAAGATTGAAGATACCTTTAAGGGGCTTACCGCTTATGTGCCAGAGGGAACTACAAATGAAAAACGTCTTCTTGATATTAAAAATGAGCATTTTCCTGCCATGACCGTAAAATATGCGGCTAGCAGTCCTGAAACCCTGGAAAAAGTGCTGACAGACCGGAATGGCTTTGCTTATCTTGATCTGGCCTTTTACCTGGATGCAATTCAAAGGAGGAAAGCAATTAAAAGACACCCTGTAGGAGATCAAAGTAGCGAGCAATTTGGGTTTATCATGCCTATGAACAGTGATTGGCAACCGCTAATGAATGAATTTTTTGCGGCTGAAGGAGGATATACTTCGTCAATGGCGTATAAAAAAATACTTGCGAAGCATTTGGGCGACACCGGTGTTAAATTGCTTCAAACAGCAAAATAAGGCCAATTACTTTATTCTCAGAAGACGAAGCATTATATTTATAGGAAATAAAATGTTTAACCTCTTTGCTTGCGAAAAGGACTGCTTAACAAGAGCGGTCCTTTTTTTCTAATTATCTTTTACTTCAGGCAGTGAGTCAATAGGAGTAGTAGCCTGGAAATCAACCAGGCATTTGTTCACGGCTATGGCAATCTCATATTCGCTTGCAGGCCCCAGAAAAGAGTCGTTGAGCTTGCAGAAGTCCATAAACTCCTCAACCTTATCTTCGGGTAAGCCGGTAAGTTCGATAATAACGGTTTGATTGTATTTTGCTCGGATTTGTTTCTGATAATCAACCTGCTTTTGGTACTTGGCCACCATCTTTTTTTCTTTCTGTTCTCTACTGAACTTACTGGCAATAAAAGATAGCGGGTTGCCCAG
>JBCDHA010000030.1:0-14630 GCA_038750705.1 Bacteroidota bacterium | reverse complement strand
TATAGTTGATGCAAGCAATAACTAAAATGAATAAAGCTATGGCGCTGAAAAGATAAATAGTAAACCAACTCCCCTTGTCTTCAAAAAGATCAAATTCGTTATTCTCAGAGTTAAGGTACGCTGCTGTAAGCGGTTGTAATATAAAATCAGTATCCGCACTATTCTCACCATGGTGAGCGTCGATGAATTTTTTACTTTGGCCATTTATATTGGAGATACCGCTTTCACTTGCTAGCTCTAAATAGGTATACGAAAAAGATCTTTCCCATGAATTGACAACTCGATCCCACCATGGCAACCCCTCAAAGGCAGGGCTTCTTGACAGGATCATATTTAGCTTGATATGTGAGTTAACAGGCATATCTGCTATAACTCCCGTAACTTTAACGCTAAATCCGTTGAACTCCATCATCTCATTAAGCGCCTCACGGTCTCCGAAGAACTTTCTTGCAGTAGACTCAGACAGTATAATCGAATTAGGCTCAAGCAGCGCACGGTCCCGATTGCCGGCAATGAAGTTGAAGTCAAAGACCTCGAAAAAAGTACTGTCAACCAAAGCCCATTCACGCTCTTGAATGCGCTCACCATTCCAATGAATATCAATATGACCAAACGGTTGTACAAGCCGGACTTGATTGACTACATCTCCGAAATAGTTAGCCATTGCCGGACCGGCCAGATAAGATGTTCTTCCGTAATATCTGGTTTCTTCTCCGGAGTGGTCTACCTCTACCACCCTGGCAATTCTGTTACCCTTGGAGTGAAAAGTATCATAAGAAAGCTCATTCTGTAAGAAAAGAAATAGCAGTGAAGAGCATGTAAGCCCGAGCGTAAGCCCTATAATATTGATGGCGGTATAGGCCTTATAACGTATTAAATTTCTATATGCGATTTTTATGTAATTCTTTATCATTATTTACTCAGATTGAAGTGATTCTACCGGGTTGATTTTTAAGGCCTTATAGATTTGAGAACCTACGGTGACCAACACAATTAAAAGGACTAGCACCAGCCCCTGAATTAAGGTGGGCAGCCCGAATTCGATTCGGCGTGCATTAGTAGTTAGCCACATATCATTAACGAAGTAGGCCAGGGGCGCCCCAATAGCATACGCGACTGTAATTAACACTAAAAACCCTCTGCCCACGATAAGTAAAACATCTAATATTTCGGCTCCTAAGGCTTTTCTAATCCCAATTTCTTTAGTCCTGTTGTGTATGTGATAGATCACCATTCCTAATAAACCCAGACAGGCAATGGACATAACTACAATGGTAACATAGCCCAGGACAACAGCCAGCGCCTCAAAATGTGCATAGCTAAGCCGTAAATCATCTTCATAGTAAGTGTATTCAAACGGGCGGTTTGTCAACTCCTTCCATGCCGCCTCTAATTCGGCTATTGTTACTTTGGCATTCTTTCCATCAATAAGTACTACAGCATTATTCGCTTTTTGAGGCAGGTAACGTAGCGCCATAGGACCGATAGGTTCATCTAACCTTTCATAATGGAAATCTTCAATTACCCCTAAGACCTCGGCTTGCGTTTCATTAATTTCAAAGCTCTTTCCGATGGCATCAACCGGCGTATCCCACCCAAACCGGGCTATGGCTTTTTCATTCAGAATTACGTAGCGCTCACTTGCAGGCATAACCTTGGGAAAATTTTTCCCGGCCAGAAGGTTCAGTTCCATCGATAGAATGTAATTCTCATCTACGCCAATGTAGCTAAGTGTGATGGGCCTTTCCTGATCCGCCATTCTGGCATTTGTTGTATTATTAGAGCCCAATGCCGGAAGGTGAGTAGTGCCGGCCACCATCTGAACGGAGGAAAGTCGCTCCAGAGACTGCTTCAGAGCCGAATAGTCCAACCCTTGGAGCCGGATATTCACTATACCTTCTGTTCTAAACCCATGATCGGCGGTCAATACAAAAGTGGACTGCCGGTAAAGCGTAATAACGGTGATGACAAAAAACACAGAAAAGGCAAACTGTACAACGACTAGAAGTTTTCTGATGTCAAATTTCCTGAACCCTAGTTTTTTACTGTAGTTAGCCAGCTGAATGGTCTTTTTTATGGCGTTTAGTGGATTGGTGGCCGATAAGAATAGAGCAGGAATGAGCCCTGCCAGCAGACCGGTAATTATCATAAAACCCAAGAACCATAGATATAGGTATGGCGTCTGATCAAAAGTGACAGGCGCCCCCGTGGATTTAAAAAAACCATTCATCATAGGCTCTATGAACTGGACCATAAGATCTGAAAAAATGAAAGCTACAGCTGCTATCAGAACGGCCTCTATAATGAACTGACCAAATATGTGTTTCCTGGAAGCGCCCACCACCTTTCTTATACCTATTTCCTTTACGCGATTCATAGCACGCGCAGTAGTAAGATTAGCATAATTGAAACACGCGGATAACAGCACTATAAGTGCAATGGCTAATAAGATATATATTACGAACATAGGTAATCCGAATCCGAGCATATTGCTTAAAAGAGGGCCGGGCGTAATGTCATTTAACGACTGAATTAAAAATTTACAGCTAAACATTTCGTCTGATTTATAGTGGTCAACCGCTGCCTTGTCAAGAAGTGGTGTGAGGTCTGCAGGACGAGCTCCGGCCTTAAGCTGAAAATAGATATAGGTATTATAGATGTTGTACCAATCGTTAAAACCTGCACTAAAGGTACTGTCACGCTTTTCCAGACCACTTAAAAAATCAACGCTGGTAAGGGCATCAAACATAATGTGCGTTTTGCCCGGGAACTCGCTCAATACACCGGTTACTATAAAATCTCCTTTACCCTCTACAGATACTACTTCGTTAATAGCATCGCCGGTACCAAAAATCTTTTCTGCAAGATTCTTCTTAAGAACAATGCTATTGGGAACCGATAAAGCGGTAGCCACATTTCCATGTTCAAGTGGAAAATCGAAAATCTCAAAAAAAGAGGGTGTTGTATATAAGCCCTCAAAGGGGATCTCTTGCTCTTTCCATGTTGTAATACCGGAAAAGCCATTTTTAATAACGGTCATTTTTTCGATACTTCCATGGGTATTGAGCACGTCACTTAACGGATAGGCGGTAGTAGCTGTTGACCATAATTCAGCACCTGGCTTATAACGATCAGTGATAACTCTGTAAATACTGTCTTTATTTGTATGATAACTATCGTAGCTCAATTGATCCGCTACGATGAGAATAAGCATTAAACAAACGGACATACTTACGGCAAGACCGAATACATTAATAAATGATATTGTCCTGTTCTTCCATAAGTTGCGTAGTGCAATAATGATATAGTTTTTGACCATGATGTTACGTTTTTGTGTTACTCGTTTCTCAGGTATTTGATGGGATTTTGAGCAGCTGCGTTCAGTGTCTTAGAGGCGACTGTTACCAGCGCAATTGCCATGATCATGACTCCGGCTATTAAATAGACAGAGACTCCTAATTCCGCTTTATAGGCGAAGCCTGATAACCAAACATCGGACAGCTTATAAGCCACAGGAATAGCGATAAGATAAGCGCCCACCACAAGTTTTACATATGAATTGGAAACCAGCCAAATAATATTACTTACATGAGCTCCAAATATTTTGCGGATACTTATCTCCTTCTTTTTAGCTTCAAGTCCAAGTGCCACTATACCCAGGAGTCCAAGCGCCGAAAGTAAAACAGTCATGGCCATAGAATAAAAAATGATCTGCCCCCACCTTTCCTCTGATTCGTACTGCGCCTGCATAGTATTGGAAAGAAATTTGTATTCAAACGGAAGGTCGGGAGCGACCAAATCCCACTGGTTTTCAATGTATTTTAAAGCTCCGGAAGTGTTTACGCCTGAAAGCTTAATAAAAATATAATTAAGGTCCTTTCTCATAGTTTTTCTGATTAACATAGGAAACACCTCGAGTTTTAATGATGAGTAGTTGAAATCACCCATTACTCCCACTACGACAGGGTCCGTAGTTGGCGAATTTGTAAGCTGATTGAACTTCTCATCGGATTTCAGCTCAAAATCTTTAGCACAAGCTTCATTTATGATAACAGCATTTTCCTGAGATTCGGTAATGAACTTTCTGCCCTGAACAAGGTTAATGCCCATCGTAGCCAAGTAGTTATCTGTGACCTGTATCATTCCTACCCTCTTATTTTCACCGTTGTACTCGAAGCCAAGCCCTCCCAGGCCGGAAGGGCTTCCAAAAGACTGGTTAGCAGACGTAAGCGAATGTATACCCGAATGCCCGGGCAATGTAGCCTTCAGGTGATCATAGGCAGAGCTTTCGCCGATCTTTGCATTTTTCAGCTCTATCACCTGATCTGAGTCGAATCCCAAATTTTTATTTAGCAAATAGTTGGTCTGAGTATTCATTACGAGCATTCCGAATACCAGAATAGTGGCTATAGAAAATTGCAGCACAATCAGAATTTTAGTTAGGGTCCCGGCTGCTTTATGCTTAACGCCTGCCAATGTCTCTTTAATGTTAAAGCGAGAGATCACAAAAGCAGGATAGAAACCAGCCATAACCCCGACCACGAGAGTGATGAGTGTCAAAATTCCGATTGACTGAAAAGAAAATAAAGCAGAGAGTGTAATCTGTTTATTCGTGAGAAGATTAAAGGCGGGCAAAAGTAAATCTGCGAGTAACAGCGACAGCGCAAAGGCCAGGAAAGACAGAAAAACCGATTCACCGAGAAATTGACGAATAAGCTGACTTCTTTTGGCCCCTATGGTTTTTCTGAGCCCAACTTCTTTAATTCTGTAAGCAGATCTGCTCAAGCTTAGGTTCATAAAGTTGAAGCAGGCAATCCCCAATATTGCTACTACAAGCCCGATTAAAATGTAGGAGTAAACAGGGTCGCTAGCGGGTACTAAGCCTTCAAAAACAGCGGTATTGAAATGTACATCCGTAAGCGGTTCTAACCGGAAGTACCTGTAATCCTCAGCGGAGGAGTATCCCCGGTTAAGCGCTCGTTCTTCATATTGAGGATAATACTTGGCCATTATTCCTTTCATTGGATCATCGAGCATTTGAGGGTTAGTTCCCTCTTTCAATTTGACATAGGTAATAATGGCGCCATACCGCCAATCGGTAAGCCAGTTTTTCATGTTATCCAGTCGTGAGATAGCGCCAAAGGGAAGCACTACATCGAATTGAACGCTGGAGTTAGAGGGTATATTCCTGAACACTCCGGAGACCGTAAAATCCACATATTGGTCATCAATTCTGAATGAAAGCACCTGATCCAGGGGGTCATCTTCACCAAAATACTTCCTTGCGGCTCGCTCACTTAGCATCACACTATTATGATCATTTCGATTTAGAAACCCCTTTTCGATAGGAAAATCAAAGATGTCAAATAACTGATAATCAGCGTAAAGCACCTCGCTGTAAATAGCTTTCTCACCGTTCTTTATGTAGTAACCAACCTCGCCATGTGGCTTGTAGAATCTTACATAGTCTTCTACAGCCGGCATTTCTTCTTTTAATACGGGGCCAAGTGGAATAGAATGGAAAATACCCTGCCACTCCAGGCTCCCGTCAGGAAGTCTAGTGTCTTGAATAACCCGATAAATGGAATCTTTATCGCGGTTGAATTGATCAAAGCTAAGCTCATCGTTTACGTATAGGTACAACAATATGGAGCATGTCATACCCGCGGTAAGGCCTAATACATTAATGACAGAAAACAGTTTCTGTTTTAAGAGATTACGAATAGCAATTTTGAAATAGTTCTTGAGCATATGTTGTGTTGTTATTGAATTACTCGGCCCTTAGTGTATCCACAGGATTCATAAGGCCCGCTTTTATAGTTTGAAGGCCCACCGTTAAAACAGCGAGTACCAAAGAAGCTATCAGACTTAATAAAAAAATAATTGGGTTAATGTCCATACGGTAAGCGAAATCGTTAAGCCACTGATTTCCAAAAAACCAGGTGAGTGGTGCGGCTATAGCGTTGGCTACTATTACCAGCAGAACAAATTCTTTAGATAGCAATCGGGTAATACTTAACAGGTTAGCCCCCAGCACTTTTCTAATCCCTATCTCCTTGGTTCTGGACAAGACTGTAAATGATACTAATCCCAATAGGCCAATTCCAGCAATGATCATGGTGAGCACGGCAAATAAAATGAACACGGTCATTAGTCGTTCTTCTGAGCGATACTGCCTTTCAAAATCCTGATCCAGGAAAAAGTACTCAAAAGCATAGTCACCTAAATTCTCCTTCCAAAGCTCTGCCGCTGTTTCAATAAGATCTGCTGTTTGCTGCACATCATATTTTATAGTGTAGTACCTGCCATATTGCTCACTGGCATAGTCCATCGCCTGGGGCCAAATTTCTTCTTGCAGACCTAGATCGTGATAATCTTTGATCACTCCTATTACCGTACCTGCCGGATGCTCCGAAGGCGACACAATTTTTTTCCCCAGGGCATTTTCAGGAGTCACCCAACCCATAGCTTTGACAGTAGTTTCGTTAATGATCAGACCATCTATCAGGTCTGCCTGATTGCTTACGTCAAAGTTTCTCCCGGCTATAAGCTCTAAATCAAGGGCTTGGATATAATTTTCATCTATCGCCATATACTCCGTATCCACATGGCTTTCAGCATCAGTTTTTTCAGGGTAAGCCCACTGACCCAACCAACCTGGTCTTCCGGGTATGGCATTGGCAAAAGAGACTGCCTCTACACCTGTTATGGAATTTAGATTGTTTTTAAAAGCTTCGTGGGAAGCTGACCGGGACACACGTGTAGCATCCAGAACAAGTACCTGATCCTTACCAAACCCCAGTTCCTTATTCCTCATAAAGTCTAACTGGCCAAGTACCAAAAGCGTTGCTAGTACTAACCCACCGGAAATAAAGAATTGAAATACTACTAATGACCTCCTTAATCTAACACCGCTTGTACTGGAACTCATTCTTCCTTTGAGCACCTGTACAGGCTTATATCCTGACAATACCAACGCGGGATAAAATCCGGATAATAAAGAGACAAATAGTATCAGTGCTACAATTCCTACTATTACCACAGGCTGCGCAAGTGCAGCCAACGTATAGCTCTTACCCATTAGCTCATTAAAAAAAGGTAGGGTAAAATCGATGAGAATAGCTACGGACGCTGAAGCCATCAGTGTGATTAAAAAGGCCTCACTAATAAATTGCCAGAAAAGGGCTATGCGTGTAGATCCAACTATTTTCCGAAGCCCTACCTCTTTTGCTCGGTAAACGGATCGCGCAGTGGTTAAATTAATAAAATTGATGCATGCGAGTATCATTACAAAAAGAGCAATAGCCGATACGAGATAAACTCTGTCTATTGAGCCATCGGGGCCAAAACCATTACCGTAGTCTGACCTTAAATAGACATCTTTTAACGGAATGAAATCCACCTGAAAGTCCTGTCCCATTTCTTTCAGCCACTCACCTGCATTATCCATGTAGAGGTTGCGGGCTTTAACCAGGACATTATCAATGTTTGCACCTTCCTTTAGTAACATGTAATTACGAACATCGAAATTGCCCCATCCCTGACTATAGCTAAACCAAGGTCTGAGTTTTTCATTAGTCGTGAATGAAGTCAGCAATTCAAATTGAATATGAGACTGTTGAGGAACATTTTCAACAACGCCGGTGATAGTAAAATCCAGGGAATCTCTTAAGGTAATGGTCTTGCCGAGTACTACGTCACTTCCAAAATACCTTTGTTTGATATCTTCCGTAATCACAATGGAGAAGGGCTCTTTAAGAGCAGTTTCTGCATTACCCTCAATAAGGTTAAAGGAAAACAGTTTGAAAAAATCCTTACTGGCGAAATAGGCGGTGTGCTGATATCTTTTACTTTCATAATTCACCATCATGTTGGAAGGCATTGCACGCGAATAAATGGTAGCCTCCACCTCAGGAAAATCAGTAGCCAGCCTGTAAGCTACCGGCCAGGCGTTAGTTTCAAGGCCTCCGCCATCAGAGTTAGACGTAACAATTTTAAAGAGCCTGTCCCTATTGACATGAAACTGATCATACGCCAATTCATCTGCCACAAAGAGTAGTATTAAAATACTGACGGTAAGACCAAGGGCAAGACCCAACAGATTTATAAATGAGTAGGCCTTGAACCTTGACAGATTCCTAAAAGCAATTTTTATATAGTTTTTGATCATACCTGATTTGAATTATTCACTTTTTAATGTATTAGCCGGATTCATAGTAGCTGCTTTTAACGCCTGGCCGCTGACCGCCAGAAGTGTAATAATGCCGGTTAACGAAAGCGCAAAAACAAAGGGGGCAAAGCCTATTTCTATCTGGTAAGGAAACCCTGACAGCCAGTCCTTTATAGGGTAATAAACTACCGGCACCGCTATTAGAAACGCAGCTAATAGAAGTAAAATAAACTTCTTATTAAGAAGAAATGTGAGCTGACTTACTGTGGCGCCCAATACTTTTCTAAGCCCTATCTCTTTGGTCCTTTGCTCTATTGTAAATGCAGTGAGCCCATACAATCCCAGGCAAGCCAAAAGAATACTGATAGTTGAAAAGACCGTAATCGTATCCAAGAGGCGTGCTTCTTTCTTATACTTTTGATCGAACCAGGTGTCGGCAAAGTAATAATCAAATGGATACCGACTTTCATAATCATTCCAGACTTTCTCAATGTACCGGATGGTCTCACTCACATTTTTTCCGGAGAGTCTCACGGTCACGTTCCTGAAATTTCTCGGAAAATTATACATGACTACAGGTCTTACCTTGCTCTCGTTCAATCCCTCAAAATGAAAGTCTTTGGTCACCCCCAATATGGGTATTCCGGGGCTGTCCGTTGAAAACTTTAAGGTCTTCCCTATTGGGTTCTCCCAATCTAACAGTTCAGCCATCGTCTGATTGATAATTACGGAACCCGAATCACTGGACAAAAGAGGATCAAAAGCCCGGCCGGCCGCCATTTCTATACCCATCGTCTCAATGAAATTGGCGTCCGTTCTAAAAATATTAATACTAAGTTGGTTCTCCTCGCCTTCGGGTATGACCGTTGTTCCAAACGTACCACTACCTATGGTTGCCTGGCAGACGGATGCCTTTAAAATGTCAGGGTGAGATAGAAGGCGATTTTTAAACGTCTCATATTTCTCCTCTACAGCGTTATTCAAATTTAGAATAAGGATATGCTCTTTATCAAAACCCAAGTCTTTACCCTGCATAAATCTGGTTTGCTTAAATACCAATACGGTGCAGATGATCAATACCAAGGCAATAACGAATTGAAAGGTGGTCAGTATTTGCCTGGGCAAGTTGCCTGTAAGCCTGCTTTTACCGGAAGAGGTCAGTATAGACGAAGGTTGAAAAGCTGATAAAATAAAGGCTGGATAAATTCCGGCAATAAAGCTTACTATCAATATAGTTGCCAAAAAAACCAGTAGTATAACGGTTTGGAAAAGAGCATCGGGCTGGAGCTCTTTACCTACCAACTCACTAAACGACGGTAGTAACAAATCTGCCAATAACAATGCCATGCAGGCCGCCAGAAATGTGATAATGGCAGACTCTCCCAAAAACTGAGAGATCAATTGCTTTTTGCTGGCTCCAAGCACCTTCCGCATACCAATTTCGCCGGCTCTTTTCGTGGCTTTCGCCGTGTTTATGTTAATATAATTTACGCATGCTATGATTAATATAAACAGCGCTGTAAAGGCAAAGACCCTTACATAAACTTGATTTCCCTCGGCTATTCTAATGGAATTATCGATGTTGCCGCTTTGAAGATAGACTTCCTCAAAAGGTTGAAGTTTCAGGAAATAGCTGTCGGCACGTTCCGGAAAATAGTTCTGCATCATGTCTGGGAGCTTACCCTCAAGCTCGGAGGCGTTAGCATCAGGTGTTAAGTGCAAATAGGTCAATACGGTTTGCCCCAGCCAGTTGTTCATGAAATTATAGGGTAATGGCCCAACATCAGGTGTAGTTGTACTCCATGAAATCAGGGCATCATATTTTATATGTGAGTGTTTTGGGGCGTCTTCGACTACACCGGTAACTTCAAAAGGTAAGTCATGCAAACCTGTAACTGTTTTACCAATAGGTTGGTTATCTCCAAACAGCTTTTTCGCCAGGCTCTCTGAAATAACAATTGTCGAAGGGCGGACTAAGGCCAGTTGTGGATCTCCCAGAAGTAAACTAAAGTCAAAGAGCTCAAAAAAAGTACTGTCCGCGAAAACCGGATATTCTATAAATATGTCATTTCCCTCATAGCTAACCACCGTTTCATCAAACCAGGGTAAAAGGCGGGTAAAATTGACGGCTTCGGGATAGTCACTAACAATGGTAGGGCCCATAAGGCCTGAAGTTTCAGAAGTAAAACGCTCTGTTCCATCATTGATACTCACATTCTTTTTGTACAAACGATACAGCTCCGTCTTTTTAGTATGAATCTGATCATAGGAGTACTCATCCAAAATAAAAACTGAAGTCAATAACACAGATACCATGGCTACACTCAACCCAAGTACATTGATCATGAAATATATCTTATACTTCATGGCCTGACGAAACAGTGTTTTTAGGTAATTAAATATCATAACTAGTCATTTCTAATATATTCTATGGGGTTAGCGTTAGCTGAATTGAAAGACCTCACAATTACAATTACCAAGATCAATAGAAAGAATAACGCTGTACTGAAAATGAAATTAATGTATGGAAAGCCTATCCGATAACTAAAGCTATTCAACCAGAACTCCATCCCGAAATAGGCAATCGGCCACCCCAACAAAGAAGCGATCAAGAGTAAGAACAGAAATTCCCTGGACAGTAAGAACAATATACTGGTGACACTGGCTCCTAAGATCTTCCTTATGCCAACCTCCTTAGTTCTGCTATGGACTGAGTAAGAAACCAACCCCAATAAGCCTAGAATTGCAATTACAATCGCGAGTATAGAAAAAAAGACAAATAGACTCTTAAAAGCCTGTTCTTTGTAATAAATAACTTCTACCGTTTGGTCCAGAAAATTGTAGAGAAATGCCTCTTTAGGTAAGATAGCATGCCATTGTATCTCTAATTTCTTTAAAATCTCGCCAAGGTTGTTACCTTCTATTTTTACCGATAGATAGTTGTATCCAACAAATGGTCTTAAACTAATAATCAGAGGGTTAATAGTTTCATGAAGTGTAGAAAAATGATAGTTCTCAACCACTCCAATAACCTCGTGCTTTCCATTCCTTTCAATCAACTTACCTAAAGGCTTAGACCATCCCATTTTATCTACCAGGGCCTGGTTGACAATATATGCATTCGAGTCAGATTGAATGGCATCGGAAAAATTTCTGCCTTTAATTACCTCCAATGACATAGCTTTAAAATAATCCGGGTCTATGTCCAAGGCATTAAACATAAATGGAGCTTCCGAGCCTTCTACAAAATATCCATTAGAAGTGTACCCCTTACCTGGCAATTGTGAAGAAGCTCCTACTCCCACAACCTCTGGAAGGCTATTGATTACCTTTTTTAATGCCTGAAAATTTCTCTTTGCCTCTAAACTGGTCAGTGGAATCGTAATTATATTCTCATTCTCATAACCCAGTTCTTTGTTCTTAATATACTCCAGTTGATTGTAGATAACCAGCGTAGAAATGACAAGAGTAACGGATATAACAAATTGAAAAGACAACAGTCCCTTGCTCATCTTGAAAGTACCACCACCATAGAACTTTTTTTTCATTATCTGAATAGGCTTAAAGCCTGACAGGTACAGCGCCGGATAACCCCCAGACACAATTCCAACGACGATAACTATTACACAACCCAGCCCGACTATTTGGAATCCGGATAACTCCCAAATATCAAATGAGGTTCCTAGTAATTCTGCAAAAGCACTTTGAAAAGTCGAAACCAATTCCAAAGCTATTAAAAACGATGCCATCGCAATAAGTGTGGACTCTAACATAAATTGGTGTATCAAAGCCAATCTACTGGCACCTACCACCTTACGCACACCTATTTCCTTAACTCTCTTACTCATCTGGGCAATGGCGAGGTTGATGAAGTTGATGCAAGCTAGAAAGAGTATAATCATAGCTATGCTTAAAAAAATATAGACATCAAGTGCATTTCCTTTAGTAGCCAAGGGATGAAGTACCTCTGTATATAAATGAATATCGGACAAGCGTTCCAGGGAGGCCTCATACCTTACCACATCTTGCAAAAGGTGGTTGATCTT
The DNA here is from genome assembly GCA_038750705.1 of Bacteroidota bacterium. Lineage (GTDB taxonomy): Bacteria > Bacteroidota > Bacteroidia > Cytophagales > Cyclobacteriaceae > Fulvivirga. The sequence continues at coordinate 2,414 of JBCDHA010000030.1, read as the reverse complement.
ACGGTCAAATAGACCATCAAATTTGCTTTCAAGTTGTTTGACATCGACATTTTTGTTGAGCAAAATATAAGAGAGGTAGTTCCATCCTCCATTCCAATCCAAATAGATCTTCTTATTATATAAGCTAGAAAAAGAAATCAGTGCTGAGAATTGCAAGTGGGAGTCCGCTCGAAAGTCTTCTATTACTCCCGTTACAGTCAATCGATCCTCGTTATTAAATAGAACAGACTTTCCAATAGCTTCATCCGGGCCGAATATCTTATTGGCAAGTGATTCAGTTAGAATAATACTGTTAGGAGCAGCAAGGGCTTTAGATGGGTTACCTTGCAAGAGGCCGAACGAAAAAACATCAAAGAGGGAGGAGTCTGCGTACGTAATATTATTCTCTTGAAATGTCTTGTTGTTAAAACTCAAATAACCAGAGGTCGGCGCAGAGAATCTCACAAAGTTCTCGATCTCGGGGTATTCAGTCGCCATATCAGGCACTATGGCAGCAGTAATGTGGGCATACTTATCTTCTCCCAGCTCACTGATATCCGTCACATTAACCCTATAAATATCTTTAACCCTGTTATGAAACTGATCGTATCCAAATTCATGCTTTACATATAACAGCAAAAGCATGAAACTGGCAATGCCAATTGAAAGGCCTAAAACATTTATCGTGGTGTAAAGCTTCCGCTTTATAATGTTTCTGAAGATGACGTTTAAATAATTTCTAAACATTGAACTGTAATTCGAAATTGACATGACAAAGTGAGTGCCAATGTTATAAAATATTAATAATCAATTAGTTAAACTCATTTAGAAGTGCTTCGACACTGTGAAGTGCCCATCTATAAAACACGTTAGTGCCCATAAATGGACACTCTTTTTAAATTTTGATTCTGATATCTTTAGATTAGTCCACGCGAATGCTATCAACCCACTACCACAGAGAGAATCAGACATAAATTCACATGAAAAGGAAAGGCGAAATATGTGTTGTTGATGACGACGAATATATACTGATGAGTCTAAAAATGTTTTTGGAAGAGTACTTCCAAAAAGTGACAACAATTAACCATCCAGATAAATTAGAAGCGCAAACAAATCCTGACCTATATAACGTCTACTTACTTGACATGAATTTCTCCCAAGGTGAAACTTCGGGTAAGGAAGGAATACAAATTTTAGAAAAAATAAAGGAATGGGCGCCTCAAGCAAGCGTTATAATGATGACTGCTTATGGTGAGGTTAATGCAGCAGTAGAAGCTATGAAAGCTGGAGCAACGGATTTCATTATAAAGCCATGGCAGAACGAGCGATTGCTTACAACGGTTGTAAACGCCTTTGAATTAGCCCGTAAACATCGGGAAATCCAGGATCTTAAATCGAAGCAGGAAACTGTAACACGGTCTACGCAAGGTTCTGAGTATCAAATGATAGGTCAGTCTAGAGTAATGAAGAATGTCATAGATTTTATTCGAAAAGTTGCTCCTACTGACGCAAACGTACTTTTGCTTGGTGAAAATGGTACTGGTAAAGAGGTGGCAGCAAGAGCGATCCACAGTGCTTCTTCCCGAAAAGGAGAAGTTTTTGTATCCGTCGATCTCGGTTCGATTTCGGAGCAACTTTTCGAAAGTGAACTTTTTGGCCATAAAAAAGGAGCGTTTACAGATGCTAAAGATGACCGCATGGGACGATTTGAAGCTGCTAATAAGGGAACACTATTCTTAGACGAAATAGGAAACCTATCGCTTTCTCTACAAATGAAATTACTGACTGCCTTACAAAATAAGCGGATAACCAGACTAGGCACTAGTCGCGCTATTGACGTAGATGTGCGCATTATTTGTGCTACCAACAGCAATCTGAGACAAATGGTAAATGTGGGTGATTTCAGAGAAGATCTATACTACCGAATCAACACTATGGAGCTTACACTCCCTCCACTAAGGGATCGAAAAACAGATATTGAGCTTTTAGCAAATCACTTTCTAAGTACATATTCAAGAAAATACAAGAAGGGTAATATTCAGCTGACTTATGAAGTTGTTACCGAACTCAAAAAGTACAGTTGGCCAGGAAATATTAGGGAGCTGCAGCATGCCATTGAGCGCGCCGTTATTCTATCCGATGAATCTGATTTGGGACTATCTGTTTTTGCCCTTCCCTTTTCCGATCATATTGGTCAGACGGAATTCGAAGACTATAACCTTGAAGGCATAGAAGCCTGGGCCGTGAAAAAAGCCCTTCTCAAGCACAACGGTAACGTAAGTCATGCGGCTAAAGAATTAGGTTTATCTCGCGGAGCAATGTACAGAAGAATGGAAAAGTACGGACTGTAATGAGAAGTTTTAGACTTAATATCGTTTTACGCCTTGCCATTATTACCGGATTCATTAGCCTGATGGTGTTTTACTTGCTGGTGG